>JACCSF010000177.1 GCA_013813135.1 Thermoleophilaceae bacterium
GCGCCGGCTCGATGCCGAGCTGGGCGCGCGCCGGGGCGGTCCAGGCGAGCAGCCGCTCGCCGACCGCCGCGGCGGGGTACTCCTCGCGGCGCGGCAGGTCGATCAGCTTGCCGTCGAGCCCGTGGCGGATGGCGCGCCAAAAGTTCTCCTCGATCGTGCGCTGCGGCGGGTCCTCGTGCGGCACGCCGTTGTCCTCGTCGAGGGCCGCCTGGGCGATGCAGACCGTGACCAGCGCCTCGAGCGCCGTCGAGTCCGCGGCGCTCGTCTGGGCATCGCAGATGCGCAGCTCCACAGTGCCGAAGGAGTGGTGCGGCCGCACGCTCCACCAGATCTGCGTCTGCTCGACGATCGAGTTGGTTGCGGTCAGGAAGTCCACGTAGTCCGCGTACCCAGCCCACCCGCCGAAGGGATCCGGGATGCCGCAGCGCGGGAAGCTCTTCGTGAAGATCTGAGAGCGGGCCGAGTGCAGACCCGAGTTGCGCCCGTCGATGAAGGGCGAATTGGCCGACAGCGCCAGCAGCTCGGGCAGCACAGGGCGCAGCCGGTCACACACCTTGACCGCGCGGTCCGCGCCGCGCACCCCCACGTGCACGTGGAGCGAGAACGTGTTGTTGCGCCATGCCACGTACTGGAGGTCCCCGGCGACGCGCCGGTAGTGATCCGTGTCGATGATCTGCTGCTCCTGCCACGTGCTCCAGGGGTGCGTGCCGGTGGCGGCCAGCCGCCCGCCGCGCTCCGCCGCGAGCCGGAACAGCCGGATGCGCGCCTCGCGCTGGCGTTCGATCGCGTCGGCGAACGTCTCCCCCCTGCCGGAGCGGATCTCGATCTCGCACTTGATCAACTCGCCCGCGACCGAGTCGGCGAGCACGGGATCGGACCCGGCGGCCTGCTTCAGCTCCTCGAAGCGGTGGTCCAGCGAAAGCGTGTGCGGATCGAGGATCGCGAACTCCTCCTCGATTCCGACCGTGAAGTCCGTTGAGGCCTCGAACGCCTCATGGACACGGGCCATGTCGAGCATCAGGTGAGGTAGAAGTAGAGCGCGTAGAGCAGGTCGACGGCGGGACTCGAGGTGTGCACGGTCACCTCGGGCGGCACTTGGAGAAGGGCCTCGGAGTAGTTGAAGATGATTTTGACGCCGGCCTCGACGAGGTCGTCGGCGACCTCCTGAGCGGCCGCGGTTGGGACGGCGAGCACGCCCACGACCACGTCCTCCTCGCGGATCACCTTCTCGAGATCGTCGTAGGCGCGGACGGTCAGGCTCTCGTTGACGCGCTGCCCGACCTTCGACGGATCCTTGTCGAACAGGGCGACCACGCGGAAGCCGTGGTCGGCGAAGATGTCGGAGCCCGCGATCGCCTGGCCCAGGTTGCCCGCGCCGAACAGCGCGATGTTGTGCTTGCCGGTGGTCCGCAGGATCTTGCGGATCTGCGACACGAGCGAGTCGACGTTGTAGCCCACGCCGCGCTTGCCGAACTTGCCGAAGCCGGACAGGTCGCGGCGGATCTGGGTGGAGTTGACGTGCGTGTAGTCGGCCAGCTCCTGCGACGAGATCGTCTCGCGGCCCATCTTCTTCGCCTGGGTGAGGACCTGGAGATAGCGCGACAGCCGTGCCGCGACGCCGAGTGACAGCCGCTCCCCCCCGCCGCCTTGCACCCCGGTCCCGTCCCTCACGGGTTCCCGAAAGCTCACGACGCCACTCTATCGAGCCGCCGTTCGAGCACGCCCGGGTCGACGAACAGCTCGAACAGGGTTTCGCCGTCCAACTCGAGGACGGGGATACGCTCGCCGTAGCGCCTGTACAGCGCCGGGTCACGCGTGATGTCCACCTGCTCGAGCGCGACCTCGCGGCCGGCGGTCGCGCTCTCCACCGCGGCGCGCGCCTCGTCGCAGAGGTGGCAGCCGGGCTTGCCGTACAGGGTCAGGATTGGCACAGATGGCACTCTAGGGCGCGTGGAGCATGTCGAGCTGATCGTCTTCGCGCTGCTGGTGGCCGCGGCCGGCCTGGCGGTGCTGGCGCGCTTCGTGAACGTCCCGTACCCGATTACGCTCGTATTAGGCGGCGCCGGCATCGGATTCATTCCGGGCATGCCCGAGGTCGAGCTCGATCCCGACCTCGTGCTGCTGATCTTCCTGCCGCCGCTGCTCTACGGCGCGGCGTTCTTCACCTCGCTGCGCGACCTGCGCCGCGACGCGCGGCCGATAGCGCTGCTCTCGATCGGCGTGGTGACGGTCACGATGGTGGCCGTCGCCGTGGTCGCCCATCACGCGATCGGGCTCGGCTGGACCGAGTCCTTCGTGCTCGGCGCGATCGTCTCCCCCACGGATGCCGTGGCGCCGGGCGAGATCCTGCGGCGGATCGGCGCGCCGCGGCGGATGTTGACGATAGTCGAGGGCGAGAACCTCACCAACGACTGGACTGCGCTGTTGCTCTACCGCGTGGCGGTGGCGGCCGTGGTCAGCGGCAGCTTCTCGCTGTGGGAGGCGGGCTTGGAGTTCGTGTGGAGCGGCGTCGGCGGGCTGCTGATCGGACTCGTGGCCGGCCGGGTGGTCAGGGAGGTGCGGCGCCGCGTCGACGACCCGCCGACCGAGATCACGATCTCGCTCCTGTCCGGCTACGCGGCCTACCTGCCCGCGGAGGAGCTGGGCGTCTCGGGGGTAATCGCGGCCGTGACCGTGGGGGTCTACATGGGCTGGCACACCCCCGAGCTGACCACGCCGATCATGCGACTCCAGGGAGTGGCCATCTGGGAGGTGCTCACCTTCCTGCTTAACGCCGTGCTGTTCCTGCTCGTGGGCTTCCAGCTCCCGAGCGTGATCGACGACATCTCGGGGCACTCGACTGGTGAGCTGATCGGCTGGGGGTTGCTTGTGAGCGCGGTGGTGATCGGGGTGCGGCTGGTCTGGCAGTTCACGATCATCTACGTAGTCCGGGCGCTCGACCGGCGCGCGGCGCAGCGCCAGCGACGGGCGACCTGGCGCGAGCGCATGGCGGTTGGCTGGGCCGGCATGCGGGGCTCCGTGTCGCTGGCGGCAGCACTCGCCCTGCCGCTCCACACCGAGACCGGCGCGCCCTTCCCCGAGCGCGACCTGATCATCTTCCTGGCCTTCGCCGTGATCCTCGCGACGCTCGTGGGCCAGGGGCTGACGCTGGCGCCGCTGATCGAGCGGCTGGGCGTGCGCGACGACGGCGCCGAGGAGCGCGAGGAGGTGGCGGCCCGGATCAGGCTCGCCGAGGCGGCGATCGAGCGCGCCGAGGAGCTGGACGGACAGGACTGGGTCCGGTCTGACACGGTCGAGCGCGTGCGCGGTCTCTACGACTACCGGAGGCGGCGGTTCGGCGCTGTGGGCGACGGCGACGGCGCCGAGTACGAGGAGCGCACCGGCGCCTACATCCGTTTGATGTACGAGATCTTCGACGCCCAGCGCGAGGCGCTGATCACGCTGCGCAACAGCGGCGCGATCTCGGATGAGGTGCGGCGCCGGGTCGAGCGCGAGCTGGATTTGGAGGAATCGCGGCTGCAGTGATCACATCC
>JACCSF010000182.1 GCA_013813135.1 Thermoleophilaceae bacterium
CGCCCGCGCAGGCCAGGCCGGCGGCGCGCGCGTCCACGGTGAGGTCCTGCTCGCGGGCGAACGTGTCGGTGAGGATCAGGGCCGTGAGCAGTGCCGGGGCGAGCAGGGAGATCACGCCGTAGGCGCCGCGCGGCAGCTCGCGCCCGCCGACGATCACCGGGCCCGCGGCCTTGATCGCCACCGTCGTCACGACGAGCCCGGCGATCGTGATCCAGACTTCGGTCATCGGCGCCACAACCCGATCAGGGCGGCGCTCGAAGCCAGCAGGACGGGCAGGCCGGGCGGCAGCAGCGGCGTGAGTGCCAGGGCGATCGCGCCGGCGATCAGCACCGCCGCGACGGCGCGCGGACGCTGCAGCTCCGCCGCCAGCAGGCCGAGGAAGAAGGCGGGGAAGATGGCGTCCAGCCCAAGCGCCTCGGGATCGCCGAGCGCGCCGCCGAAGAGCACGCCGATCGCGGTTCCCGCCACCCAGGCCGGATACTGCGGCAGCGTGGCGCCGAGCAGCGCCTCGCGGTCGAACGCCCCGTCGCCGCGGGCGGCGAGCGCCCACGAGGCGTCGACCACCGCCTGGCCCTCGAGCGCCCGGCGTAGCCTGCGTCCGCGCAGCGCCGAAGCCGCGGCAACGCCCATCGGGAGAAAGCGCGCGTTGAGCATGGCCGCGGTGGCGATCGCGGTCGCGGCGCCGCCGCCAGATGCGAGCACCGCGGTGGCGCCGAACTGCGAGGCGCCGGCGAACACCAGGGCGGACATCACGATCGGGGCCACCGAACCCATCACCGGCTCGGCAACGACACCGAACGAGATGCCGACCACCAACGCCGCGGCCGCGAAGCCGAGCCCGGCGCGCAGGCCCGGCCCGTAGCGATCGGCCCGCCCAGGCGCGGGCGCCTCGGCGGCGTCCGTCATGCGGAGCGCAACAGCGGCGACGCGGCCAGCGAGTCGGCGAGCAGTTCCACGAACCCACTCAACGTCTCACCCTCCTCGTCACCGTGCAAGGGGTTCAGCTCGGTCACGGTCAGGGTGCTCAGGCGCTCGCTCGCGCTGAGGACCTTGAGGGCCCGCATCGCCGTGTCGAGCGTGAGGCCGTCTCCGCGGAGCGCGTCCTCCGACAGCTGCGCGTCGTTGAAGTCCACCACGTCCACGTCGAAGTGGACCAGCAGCCTGTCGAAGCGCGAGGCGAACTCGGAGAGCACGCGCTCCGCGGACGCCTCCGGAGCGGCCGCCACCTCGTCCAGCGGAATCCCGGCCAGGCCGCGACGAACCATCAGCTCGAGCTCGAAGGGACGCGCGCGCTCAGGCCCGTAGGAGAAGAAGAGCACCTGGTCGGCATGCAGCAGCGGCTCGCGCGGGCCGATCCCAGCCAACTCGGGCTCCGCTCCGTCCACGCCGAGCGCGTGCGCCATGCCCATCCAGTCGAAGGTGCCCTCGGTCACGCTCGATGGCGTGTTCAGGTCCGGATGGAGGTCGAAGTAGACCAGCCCGACGTCGCCGTCGAGAGCCAGATGCCCAGCCACGACGCCCAACTCGATCGTGCAGTCCCCGCCCAACACGAGCAGCGGAAGGCCGCCGTCGGCGATCGCCTGCTCGACGCGTGCCGCTGTCTCGCGCGCGCCGCCGGCCACAGCGCCGAGGTTCTGTGCGCGCGGCCGCTCGCGATCGGGCCGCCAGCGCCACACCGGCGAGTCGCCGAGGTCGCGCAGCTCCACCCCGCGCTGCTTCAGGGCCGCCGCGAGCCCCGCCTCGCGCAGCGCCGCCGGAGCCTTCTCCTGGCCCGGCGTGAAGGCACCGGCGCTGGTGGGAACTCCGAGCAGGGTGAGAACCGCCATGGGTGGAGTCTGTCCGCTCAGGGCACCGGCTAAACGTTTTAGGTGGTTACCGTCACGCTGTCGGCAGCGCCGCCGCCTCCTCCAGCGCGGCCTGCCTGCTCAGCGCCACCGCTCCGCGCACCGCCGCCTCCCCGCCCAGCCGGGCGGGCAGGACGCGGCAGCGCATCCCGCGCCCCGCCAGGGCGCGGGTCTCCAGCTCGCCCTCGATCGGAACTCTCAGCCACTGCGAGAGCGGCGCCAGGTAGCCGCCCAGCAGCACCGCCTCGGGGTCGAGCAGGTTCGCGAGCGAGGCGATCCCGATGCCGAGCGTGTGACCGACCTGGCTGAGCGCCTCGAGCGTCCGGGCGTGACCCGCACGGGCGCTGTCCGCCAACATGGCGCCGGGCCACTCGGGGCGAGCGCCCTCGCAGCGCATGCGCGCGTCCCAACCCGCCAGGCGCAGCAGCGTGTCCTGCCCCGCCAGCCGCTCCAGGCAGCCGCGTCCGCCGCAGCCGCAGGGCGGTCCGAACGGGTCGATCGTCAGGTGGCCGAACTCGCCCGCGAAGCCGGATGCCCCGCGGAATAGCTCTCCGCGCAGCACGACGCCTGCCCCGATCCCGATCTCGCCGGATATGTAGACGAAGTCGCTCAGCCCGCGACCGGCGCCCTCGACCAACTCGGCGACCGCGCCGAGGTTGGCCTCGTTCTCCACCCGCACCGCGTAGGGCGGGTCCTCGAGCGCCTCGTTGAGCAGGCGGGCGACCGGCACGCCCACCCAGCCCAGGTTGGGAGCAACCGCCAGCTCCCCGGCGCGATCCACAAGGCCCGGCACGGCGACGGTTGCGAGCATCGGGTGCCGGCTCCCCGCGAAGGGCTGCTCCAGCGCCTCCTCCGCCATCCGCGCGAGCAAGGCGATCACGTCCGGCGGCGAGGTCGCCCGGTTGTCGTTCGTCACGAAAGAGCGGTGGCGTACCTCGCCGGCCAGGTCGGTTGCCCACACCGCCAGGTAGTCGACGTTGATCTCGAGCCCGAGCACGAACGGCCCGTCCGGATCGAGCTCGACGCTCTGGGGCGGGCGTCCCACCCTGGCAGGGCGCTCCTCCACCGGGGAGTCGCGCAGCAGCCCGGCGTCGATCAGGTCGGCGACGAGACTCGACACCGTGCTCTTGTTGAGCCCGGTCTCCAGAGCCAGCGTCGCGCGCGAGCGCGGCCCCTGCTCGGCCACCCGCCGCAGCACCAGCCCCAGGTTGTGCTCGCGGACCGGCTTCATCGCAGGCCGAGAATCAGGTCGACGGCGAGCTGGTCGAGCCGTTCGTTGCGGCACTCGCGCGCGCCGAGCGCGTCGAGGTCGTGCGCCTCGGCGAGCAGCTCCTCGGCCAGCTCGGGCGAGTACGGGCCGACCGTGTCGAGCGCCAGCTCGGGCACCTTCGCGTCGGCCTCGGCGGCGAGGATGGCCCGGTCAGAGCCCCATTTCGCCGCACGCTCCTTGAGCGCCAGGTACGTGTGCATGCAGCCCGCCGCGAAGTCCCAGATGCCCTCCTCTGATTCCACGCGCAGCGGCCGGGCGTCGAAGTGGCGGACGCCGTCGTAGCCGGAGTCCTCGAGCAGTTTGACCAGGAAGAACGCGTCCTTGAGGCCGACCGCGCCGAAGCGGAAGTCCTGGTCGTAGCGGCCGATCCGCTGGGCGTTGAGGTCGATATGGAAGAGCTTGCCCGCCCATAGCGCCTGCGCGACGCCGTGCAAGAAGGACAGCCCCGCCATCGTCTCGTGCGCCACCTCGGGGTTCACACCGACCATCTCGGGGTGCTCGAGGCGCTCGATGAAGGCGAGCATGTGGCCGACGGTGGGCAGGAAGATGTCGCCGCGCGGCTCGTTGGGCTTGGGCTCGAGCGCGAAGCGCATGTCGTAGCCGCGGTCGCGCACGTAGCCGCACAGGAAGTCGATCGCCTCGCGGTAGCGCTCGAGCGCGTCGCGCGCCGGCTTGGCGGCGTCGGCCTCGACGCCCTCGCGCCCGCCCCAGAAGACGTACACGGGGGCGCCCAGCTCGGCGCCCACGTCGATCGAGCGGATCACCTTCTGCAGGGCGTAGCGGCGCACCTCGCGGTCGTTCGCCGTGAAGGCGCCGTCCTTGAACACCGGGTGGGTGAAGAGGTTGGTCGTGGCCATCGAGACCTTCATGCCGGTCTCGTCGAGCGCCTCGACGAAGTCCGCCTTGATGCGCTCGCGCTCGGAGTCGTCCGCATCCGGTGGGAGCAGGTCGTCGTCGTGAAAGCAGACCCCATAGGCGCCCAGCTCGGCCAGCTTGCGCACGGTGTCGGGCGGCCTGACGCCCGGCCGCGTCTCGACGCCGAACGGATCGTTGCCCTTATGGCCCACGGTCCAGAGCCCGAACGTGAACTTGTGCTCCGGCTTGGGTGTCAGCTCTGCCAAGACGCTCTCCTTGCAATTAGTTGGGGCTATCAACAAACTAGCCGCGTGCCGGGAGCGGGTCAATCGAAGTCCGCGCGCGCGCGGCCGAGCCGCGGGCTTGCGGCTTTGGCGGCCGGGGTGGATTGCTCGACGCAGGCCACCAAGGTGCTGCTGGTGGACCCCGAGG
Source organism: Thermoleophilaceae bacterium (assembly GCA_013813135.1). Classification (GTDB taxonomy): domain Bacteria; phylum Actinomycetota; class Thermoleophilia; order Solirubrobacterales; family Thermoleophilaceae; genus JACVRW01. Next base: position 4,402 of record JACCSF010000182.1, read on the forward strand.
ACGGACGCGTCGTGGCGACCGGCCGGGCGCCGCACGAGGTGACCGGGGCGGGCGGCGCGCGCGAGACCGATCCGGCGGTCTGGTGGGAGGCGCTGCGGCGGGCGCTTGCGGAGACCGGCCGCGCCGCGGAGGTGGGCGCCATCTCGGTGGCGGGCCAGCAGCACGGGCTTGTGGTGACCGTCGCGGACGGCCGGCCGCTGCGCCCCGCGGTGCTGTGGAACGACACGCGCTCGGCCCCGGAGGCCGCCACGCTGCGCGACGCCCTGGGCGCCGAGGCCTGGGCCGAGCGTGTGGGCGTCGTGCCGGTGCCCTCGTTCACGGTCACACGCTGGGCCTGGCTGCGCCGCACCGAGCCGGAGGTGACGGCGGCCGCACAGGCGATCCGGCTCCCCCACGACTGGCTCACCGAGCGGCTGAGCGGACACGGCGCCACGGACCGCGGCGACGCTTCCGGCACCGGCTGGTGGTCGACACGGGACGAGGATTACGCGACCGAGGTGCTCGAGCTGCCCGCCGTCGAGCTCGACCGCTCGCTGCTTCCCGACGTGCTCGGGCCGACCGAGGCGGCGGGCGCGGTGCACGCGGCGGCCGCTCGCGAGCTGGGGTTGCCCGAGGGGACGATCGTGGGGCCGGGCACCGGCGACAACATGAGCGCCGCGCTCGGCCTGGGCCTGCGTCCGGGCGAGCCGGCCATCAGCCTCGGCACGTCGGGCACAGCCTACGCCGCGATGAGCGAGCGGGCCGTCGACCCGAGCGGCCTGATCGCGGGCTTCGCCGACGCCACGGGCGGCTTCCTGCCGCTGGCGGCGACCCTCAACTGCACGCTTGCCGTCGACCGCGTGGCCGCCTGGCTCGGGCTCGAGCGCGAGGGAGTGGCGGAGCGCACCGAGGTCACGGTGCTGCCCTACCTAGACGGAGAGCGGACTCCCAACCTGCCGCGCGCCGCCGGCACGATCGCGGGCCTGCGCCACGACACCGAGCCGGGGCAGATCCTGCTGGCAGCCTACGAAGGCGCCGTGGCCTCACTCGTGGAGGCGCTCGAGCTGCTCGCCGCGGTCGGCACGGGGCTCGACCCCGATGCTCCGGTCGTCCTGATCGGCGGCGGCGCGCGCGGGCGCGTCTGGCAGGCCACGGTCGCCCGCCTGTCGGGCCGCTCGGTTCAGGTACCGGACGCCGACGAGCTGGTGGGGCTGGGCGCGGCGGCGCAAGCGGCGGCGCTGCTCACAGGCGAGCGGCCCGACGAGATCGCGCGCCGCTGGGACACGCGCGGCGGGAAGGCCGTCGAGCCGCCCGCCCAGCCCGACACCGAGACGCTCGCGCGCATCCGCGCTACGCGTCAGGCGGCGCTGGGGCTGCTGGATCCCCCCTAGCCGGCCGGCGCTCTGGGCGCGGCCTCCCGCGGCCGCCCCACCAGCGAGCCGCCCACGAACAGCACCGAAACCATCAGCCCGGCGAAGGCGAGCACCGCCACCAACCGGAACGACCAGACGAGCCCGGACACGAAGGACTCCCGCACCAGCTCCACAAGCCGCTCGGCTGTCGCCCCCCCTTGCCGAGCGATCACCTCGGCCGCCGACTCGGTCCCGGCGAGCACCCCCTGCACGTTCTCGACCTCGCCCTCGCTCAGCCCCGTCGAGGCGCTCTGGAGCTTGTCCTGCGAGGCGGTGGTGAATACGGTGGTGGTCAGCCCCAGCCCGACCGAGCCGCCGGCCACCTGGAACATGTAGACGATGCCGCCGGCGAGGCTCGAGCGCGATGGGTCGAGTGCCGTCACCGCCGCTGTGGTGATCGACGAATAGAAGAGGCCGACACCGACGCCGGTGACCACCATCCCGGGCACCAGCTCGCCCCAGCCCGAGTCGCGCCCCACCAGCGAGATCAGGAACGTGCCCAGGGCGAGGCAAGCCGCCCCGGCGCTGACGACGGTCTTGGCGCCCAGGCGCTCGTACAGCGGCCCGGCCGCGAACGACGTGACGGCGAAGACGCCCATCAGCGGCAGCAGGCCGGCGCCGGCCTCGAGCGGATCCCACCCGAGGATCTTCTGCATGAACTGCGGCAGGAACAGCAGCACGGCGAAGAACACCGCCGACATCAGCAGCGTCGCCAGGCAGGCGGAACGAAAGGCCGGGTTGGACATCACCTCCCGGGGCACCAGCGCGCGCGCCCCGGCGCGGCGCTCGATCGCCACGAACGCGACCAGCAAGACCGCACAGCCGGCGAACAGCCCGAGGATGCGCGGGTCGCTCCAGCCCCAATCGGTTACCTGGTCGAGCGCCAGCAGCAGCGCCACCAGCCCGGTCGAGAGCGTGGCGACGCCCGGGACGTCGATGCCCTCGTCCGCCCCCGCGCCGCGGCTCTCGCGCACGCTGCGCCAGGTCACGAAGCAAGCCAGGCCGGCAATCGGGATGTTCACGAACATGATCCAGCGCCAGCTGAGCACGTCGGTCAAGAACCCGCCGAGCAGCGGCCCGGCGGCGTTGCCGAACCCGGCCGAGCCGATGATCAGGGCGCCGGCCAGCGCCGCCCTGTCCTCGGGGAGGATGTCGTAGGTCATGCCGAGCACGGCGGGCCACATCAGCGCGCCGCCGATACCCATCAGCGCCCGGCAGCCGATCAGCCATAGCTCGTCCTGCGCGGCGCCCGCGAGCAGCGAGAAGGCGGCAAAGACAGCCGCGCCGATGAAGAAGACGCGTCGCCGGCCGAGCATGTCCGCCAGCCGGCCGCCGGTGACGATCAGCACGCCGAACACGAGCGCGTAGGCGTTGATCACCCACTGGACCGTGGCGACGTCCGCGTCGAAGTCGTTCTCGATCTCGGGCAGTGCGACGCTGAGCGCCGTCACGTCGTTGGCGATCACGAACACCGAGATCGCCATCGCCCCCAGCGCCAGCCGGGTGCCGCGCGTCACGGGCGGATCCTATGCCCGCGGCACGCGCAGGTTCAGCCGGTCGACCGCTCGGTTGCCGCGCCTGTCGTGGGCGACCGCGACCACGCGGTGACGGCCCGACCGCGGGCGCCACCGGTAGCTGAGTCGGCTCGCCCGGCGCGCTCGCACCTGGTGGCCGTCGATGCGCAGCGCAACCTGGGCGATGCCGGCCCTGTCGCTAGCGCTCGCCGTGAACTGCAGGCGGCCGCCGCGCAGGCGGTGCCGGACGAGTCGCAGCCTGGGAGGGCTGCGGTCCGTCGAGCCGCTCTTGAGAGCAACAGATTTCGGGCCCGGCACCGCCACCACGTGGGGCGCGGAGGCCGGGCTGAGGTTGCCCGCGGCGTCCTGCGCGTAGACCGTGTACACGTGCTGACCGGGCAACACGCTCGTGTCGTCGTATGAGTTCGAGGCGGCGCTGCCGACCTGAACGCCGTCGCGGTAGACCGAATACGTGCTCACCCCCACGTTGTCGCCGCTGCCGTACCAGGACAGCCGCAGGCCGGCGCCGAGCAGCACGTGGGAAAGGCGGGTCGGTGCGGACGGCGGCTGCTGATCGAGCGGGGGCGCGGACATGTTGATCGCCACGCTCGCCGACCCGTCTCCCGCCGAGACGGTGGTCACGCTGATCTGGCCGTCGCTGAAGGTCTCGCCGGGCCGCAGCGGGGCGTCGTAGATGCTCCCGCCGGGGTGGGTGTCGAGCAGCCGCGAGCGCGTTGTCTGGGACGGGTCGTCGTCGACGCGGATGCTCACGCCGGTCGCGAACGCGTCGGTCGGCGAGAAGTTCTCGAAAACTCCGCCGGCCTCGCGCACCTCGAGGTAGTACCAATCCTGGACCTCGCCGCCGGCGGCGTAGGTGCGAGGCACGCGGAGCGTCGTCGGCTCGCTCGTCGAGTCGAGCGCCGAGGTCATCGAGTAGGTGTCCGACGTCGTCACCGTCCGGACGTTCGAGGGCTGAAGCACCCCGAGCCGCTGCAGCTGCCAGCCGTGGCTGTGGCGGCTGCCCCAGCTGCCCATTACGTCGAACGGGTCGTTGTACTCGTTGAGGACGCAACTCGAGGAGATCGTGACAGCCTGGTTGCCGGCGTTCTTGCAGAACCAGGCGCCCGCGTGGTGGAGGCCGAGGTTGTGGCCCAGCTCGTGGCCGGTCACCCGCACGGTCGGCTCGCCGTTGATCCAGGACTCGGTGCCGGGCATGTAGGCGAGCCCGGCCCACTTGCAGACCGACTGCGCGGGGAAGACGTACATGACGTGCCGATAGCCAGCGGCATCGAACCCGTCCGCCGCGGCCGCGGTCTTGGCCAGGCTCGCCCAGGAGCTGAAGTCGCAGGAGGTGGGGGAGGTGGGGAGCGTGTACCAGCCGTAGACGTCGCCGTCGACGTCGGTCTGACCGGTGAGCCAGAGCTGGTTGTAGCTCTCCTCCGCAAAGAAGGCGCTGGTGGAGCCCGGCGCCGTGAAGATGTTCGATTTAACCTCGGGGATCGTCCACGGCTGGCGCAGATCGGTGGCGAAGTTGAAGACGATCACCGCGGTCGTACGGCCGCCGAGTGCGGGTGCGGCCTGGGGGGAGGCGGCCGTCACCGGGCCGACGACGGTTCCGCCCGCCTGCTCTGCCGCGACCGTGACGTTGGCGTTCTCCGGAACCAGGGCCGGCAAGGTCGTGGGCAGGACCTTGACCGTCCGGGTGCCCGTGTCGAGCGTCCAGTTCGTGACCGAACGGCCATTGTCCAGGTCGTCGGCGACCGCGCCGGTCAGCGTGCCCTTGATCGTGTCCTGAGCGCCCGCGGGCACGGCGACGACCAGCAGGGCTAGCGCCACCACTGTCGATGCGAGCAGCGTCCTTGCCGGAAGGTTCCGCACCCGCCTGCCATCGGCACCTCAGTCGGGGGGATGGAGCCGCGCGACGTGGTGGTGGACGGATGGGGGCGCGGTCAACTTAGACTGCGCCGCACCGTGCGCCGTTGCTTGCTGCTGTCAGCGATCCTCGCACTGGCCGCGCCGAGCGCCGCGCAAGCGCGCGCCTTCCCCAAGGACTTCCTCTGGGGCACCGCGATCGCCGCCTTCCAGACCGAGGCGGGCGGCCGGCCGGCGAACACCGACACCCGCAGCGACTGGTGGGTGTGGAGCCACGACGCGACCAACATCGCCGAGCGCCACGTCAGCGGCGACCTGGTCGAGCGCGGTCCGGGCCACTGGCGGCTGTTCCGGCGCGACGCCGCCCTGGCGCGGCGGCGCCTCGGCGCCAACGCCTTCCGGCTCTCGATCGAGTGGAGCCGCCTGTTCCCGCGCTCGACGCGAGGGGCGCGCACCCCGCGCCAGCTCGACAGGCTGGCTGACCCGGGCGCGATGCGCCACTACGCCGCGGAGCTGCGCGCGATCAGGCAGCGCGGCATGACCCCGGTGCTGACGCTCAACCACTTCACGCTCCCGACCTGGCTGCACGACCCTATCGCCGTGCGCGAGGCGTTCGCCGGCGTCGGCCCCGACGACCCGCCGCCGACGGTGGAGCGCGGCGGTTGGCTGAACGATCGCACGGTCCGGGAGTTCGGCGCCTTCGCCGCGTGGGCCGCCTGGCGCTACGGAAAGCAGGTCGACCTGTGGGTGACGATCAACGAGCCGATGGTCGTCGCGGTGAACGGCTACGTGAACGTGGCGGGCGCGTTCGCGGGCTGGTTCCCGCCCGGGGTCTACTCGTTCCCGGCCGCCGTGACGGTGGTGCGCAACCTCGCCAGGGCGAACGCGCGCGCCTACGACGCCGTTCACCGCCACGACCGCAACGCCCGTGTCGGGCCGGTGCAGAACATGATCGCCTTCACGCCGGCCGACCCGGCCAGCGCAAACGACCGCAGAGGAGTCGAGCACGCCGACTACATCTTCAACCGCGTGTTCTTGAACGCGGTCGTGAAGGGCCAGGACGACGAGGACGTGGACGGCCGCATCGAGGCGGGCGAGCGGCACCCCGACCTGCGCGGCCGCGCCGACTTCATCGGGGTGAACTACTACTTCCGCAGCCGGGTTACCGGGCTGCCCGGCCCGGCCAGCTCGACGGTGGCGCTGTTCGACTTCCTGCCCAGCAACACCTACCGCCATCCGCAGAACCCGGCCGCCCCGCCCTGCCCGACCACCTGCTCCGAGTTCGGCGCGGAGGTCTACCCGCAGGGCTTCCGCGGCGTGCTGCGTACGGCCGGCAGCTACAAGCTGCCCCTCTATGTGACGGAGAACGGCCTGGCCGACTCCGACGACGACATGCGCCGCGGCTACCTGCTCGACCACCTGCGGGTCATGCGCGGCGCGATGCGCGACCGCCTCGCGCGCGTTGAGGGGTACTTCGCGTGGTCGCTGACGGATAACTTCGAGTGGGCGGCGGGCTACTACCCGCGCTTCGGGTTCTTCTCCTTCAACCCGGACACGCTGGCTCGCCACGAGCGCCCGAGCGCAGAGACGTTCGGCCGGATTGCCCGATTGGGAAGCCTCCCTTCGGGGCAATAGCGGGAGGTACCCGCGAAGGAGGACCTCTGTGTACATCGGAATCGGCACCCTGATCCTCATACTGATTCTGCTTGTGATCCTGCTCTAGAGCACCGTCGCGACTGTGCGCTAGATCACACAAGCGGAGGAGCTTCGGCGCTACGGTGCCCCGCACCGTGGCGCTGCTGCCTCCCGGCCCGAAGTCCCCGCGCGCCGTCCAGACGCTCGCGTGGTGGACGCGCTCCGTCCCGCTCTACGAGCGCTGCCGGGCGCGCTATGGCAAGCGCTTCACGCTGCGTCTCCTGCAGGCCCCGCCGTCGGTGCACCTGTCCGACCCGGCCGAGGTCAAGGAGGTCTTCACGGCCCCGCCGGAGGTGCTCCACCCGGGCGAGGGGGCGCGCGTGCTCGAGCCCGTCGTGGGCGCCAACTCGGTGATCCTGCTCGACGAGCGGCCGCACCTCTCCCAGCGGAAGCTGATGCTGCCCGCCTTCCACGGCGAGCGCATGGAGGCCCTGACCGGCCTGCTCGAGGACGTGACCGAGCGCGAGGTAGGCGCTTGGCCGACCGACCGGCCCGTGGCGCTGCACCCGCGCCTCCAGCAGCTCACGATGGAGGTCATCCTGCGTGCGGTGTTCGGGCTCGATCCGGGGTCGCGGCTCGACACGATCCGCGAGCGGCTCACGAAGAACCTCGAGATGGGCGCGAAGCCCGGGTCGATGCTGCCGTTCCTGCAGCGTGGCCGGCCGTGGGAGGAGTTCATGCGCCGGCGCGACGAGACCGATGCCCTGCTGTTCGAGCTGATCGACGAGCGCCGGGCCGAGCCGAACGGCGAGGAGCGCGATGACGTGCTCGCGATGCTGCTCGCCGCGCGGCACGAGGACGGCTCGCCGATGTCAAAGCAGGAGCTGCGCGACGAGCTGATGACCCTGCTGGTGGCCGGTCACGAGACGACCGCCTCCGAGCTCGCGTGGGCGTTCGAGCGGCTGGCCCGCACGCCCGACGTGACCCGGCGGCTGCTCGCTGAGATCGACTCCGGCGACGGCGACGCATACCTGACGGCCACGCTGCACGAGACGCTGCGCCGCCGCCCGGTGATCCCGAACGCGGCGCCGCGCCTGACCATGGAGCCGGTCGAGGTCGGCGGCTTCCGCTACCCCGAAGGCGTCTGCCTGATTCCGAACGCCTACCTGATCCATCACGACCCCGAGATCTACCCGGACCCGTACGCGTTCCGCCCCGAGCGCTTCCTCGACGAGTCGCCGGGCACCTACACGTGGATCCCGTTCGGCGGCGGCCGGCGCCGCTGCCTGGGGGCGAGCTTCGCGCTGCTCGAGATGAAGATCGTGCTGCGCGCCGTGCTGTCGCGCGCCGAGCCCGCGCCGGCGCCTGACTTGACGGAGGGCAGCCGGCGGCGCGCCATCACGCTCAGCCCGCGCCGCAGCGCCGTCACCGTGCTGCGCTCCCGCGCGCGCGACCGAGCGCCGGTCGCGGCGTAGCGAAGCTTACGTCTCGATGCTGGGGCGGTAGGTCCCGAAGCTCCAGATGTTGCCCTCGGGATCGCGGGCCGCGAAGTCGCGCGACCCGTAGTCCTCATCGGTCGGCGGCATGACGATCTCGGCGCCGGCGGCGCTGGCGCTGTCGTGGAGCGAGTCGACCTCGTCGACCACCAGGTAGGTGGTCGTCCGCCCGACTCCCTGGTCGAACACCGGGTTGCCGACGCCCGCGGAGCTGACCATCACGACCTGGTCGCCGAAGCGCAGCTCCGCGTGGACCACCGCACCACCGTCGCCCTCGTGCACCGCGAGGCGCTCGAAGCCGAAGGCTCGTCCGAGGAAGTCGATCGCGGCCTGCGCGTCTTCGTACTTGAGAACCGGATAGATGCTCTGCATGCCCGCAGGCTATGCGTTCAGCCGCCGGCGGCCGCGACGACCAGCTTCGCCGCACCCACCATCCCGAGCAGGTTCGGGTGCACGGGGGCCGCGGCGTTGGCGGGCAGGAGCGGCTCCACCCAGCGGATCAGCGGCGGCTTGCAGGCGTCGTGCCCGATGCTCGCGCGGTACCAGTCGATCAGCCCCGCCCCGTTGACCGCGGCCTGGGCGGCGATCATCGCGTTCAGCTCCCGCTGCTTCTCGCGCAGGTAGGCGATGTCGCCGTCGGCGACCGGCAGCTGCGGCCAGCATCCGAACGCGCCGCGCTCGGGGAAGATCGCCGCGTAGTTGACGGCGAAGATGCGCGCCTGCGGCGCCCGGGCGCGGATGCCCTGGATCACGGCGGCGACCTTGGGCGCGGTCTCAGCGATCCGCTCGCTGATCTCGTCGCGCCCGTCGTGCACGTAGTCGCTCTTGCAGAACGTCCCCGTCGGGGTGGTGCTGAGGCAGTTCTCGGCGATGCTGGTGAAGCCGATGTCGTTGCCGCCGATATTGAACGTCACGATTTGCGTGTCGGCGTCCAGCGAATCGAACTGGGGCGGGTTCGGGCCGGGCGTGACGCCCTGCGGCGCCGTCATGTCCTCGGTCTCGGCGCCGGAGCAGCTGGCATCCCGGAACGCCGGCTGGCGCAGCTTCGGCGCTGCCAGGTGCGCGTAGTTGTTGCTCGACTTCAGGCAGCCGTAGGGCGCGATCTGGAGCGGGATCAGAGGGCCCGCCGCGTAGGAGTCGCCCAGGGCCACGTAGTCGGCGGCGGCCGGCGACGCCGCCACGAGCGCCGCGACCGCGGCGAAGGCCGCGATCAAGGCGCGCATCCTCAACCTCCCTCGCACGCTGCATCTATGCCCTTCGCGAGCGGATTTCAAGCCACAGGCGGGGCCATTGCAATACTTTCGCCGCTTGCTCGCGAGCACCGAACCCATCCGCACCGAGTTGCAGCGTGCATTGCCGGAGCGCCCGTTCACCGTCGAGTTCTGGGACGGCACGGAGCTGCCCTCGACCGCCGGCGGCGGACCGCGCTTCGCGGTGCGCTCCCCCGACGCGTTCGCGCACGCCCTGCGCGCGCCGGGGCAGCTCGGGCTGGGCCGCGCATATATCTCGGGCGAGCTCGATGTCGATGACGTCGACGCCGTGCTGGAGCTGCTCGACTCCTGGCGGCCGCCGGCGCTCGACCGCGGCGCGCAGGCCCGGCTCGCCCTGGCGGCCGCCCGCGCCACCGGCATCCGCCTCCCCCCGCGCCCGCCGCAGGCGGAGCTGCGCCCGCGCGGCAAGCGCCACAGCCGGGAGCGCGACGCTCGCTCCGTGCGACACCACTACGACCTGCCGCCCGAGTTCTTCGAGCTGTTCCTCGGCCCCTCGATGACCTACAGCTGCGCGGTCTTCTCGCGCGGCGCCTCGACGCTCGAGGAGGCGCAGGAGACCAAGCTCGAGATGGTGTGCACCAAGCTCGACCTGCAGCCCGGGCAGCGCGTGCTCGACATCGGCTGCGGCTGGGGCAGCTTCGCCACCCACGCGGCGTCCCGCCACGGCGTGCAGGTGGTCGGCATCACGCTCTCGCCCCCCCAGGCCGAGCTGGGTCAGCGCCGCGCGGCGGAGTTGGGACTGGCCGACCGCGTCGACATTCGCGTGGCCGACTACCGCGAGCTCGCCGACGAGCCCTTCGACGCGGTCGCAAGCATCGGCATGGTGGAGCACGTCGGCTCTAACCAGATAGACCTGTACGCGCGCCAGGTCGCGCGCCTGGTCAAGCCCGGCGGCCACATCCTCAACCACGGGATCGCCCGCCTGCGGCACACCGACCCCGAGGCCGGCCCCTTCTCGGAGCGCTACGTCTTCCCCGACGCCGCGCCACTGCACCTCTCCCGCATTCAGCTGGCGCTCGAGCGGGCAGGGATCGAGACCGAGCACGTGGAGGGCTTCGCGAGCGACTACGCGACCACGCTGCGGCACTGGGCCCGCAACATCGACGACCGGCTCCCCGACGCCCTGCGGCTCGCCGGCCCCGAGCGCCTACGAGTCTGGCGCCTCTACCTGCGTGCGGCGCGCCGAGGCTTCGAGAGCGGCTTCACCTCCATTTACCAGGTGCGCGGACGGCGAGCCTGACGCTCGCCCCATAAGATCGCGCGCCGACAACGAACAAGGAGACGCATGAAGCTGATCGGCGCTGGCCTGCCGCGTACAGCCACAACGACTCAGATGATCGCCCTCGAGATGCTCGGGCTGCCCTGCTACCACATGCGGGACATGATGGCCGACCTCGGGGGGGAGCGTTCCGCAGTGGCGCAAGGCCTATGACGGAGGCGGCCCGTGGGATGAGATCTTCGGCGACAGGCAGTCGACGGTCGACTGGCCGTCGGCCTACCACTGGCGCGAGCTGATCGAGGTCTACCCGGACGCCAAGGTGCTGCTGAGCGTGCGCGACCACGACGCCTGGACGCGCAGCATGCAGGACACGATCAACCAGATCTACTTCGGCGACAGCCTGATGCACCACCTGGCCCAGGCGCGCTACAAGATCGACCCGGAGTTCTCGGCCTGGATCCGAGGGCGATTCCTCCGTGATGGCCGAAAAGGCGGAGGAGTGGAACCAGTCGGTCATCGACCGCGTGCCGGCCGACCGCCTGCTCGTGTGGAATCCGAAGGACGGCTGGGAGCCGCTCTGCGAGCTCCTGGAGCTGGAGGTGCCCGGCGAGCCGCTTCCGCACGTCAACGACACCGAGACCTTCCAGAAGGTGCTGATCATGGGCCCCGCCATCGAGGCGATCAACGAGTGGTGGGAGCGGGAGAAGCCGCCCGCGCAGTAGCACGCAGGACCCACAGGGCCGGCGCCACCACGAGCGCTGTGGCGCCGACGGCGAGGGCGACCACGCCGAGCTCTGTCAGCGCCAGGCCGCCCGCCAGCGCCAGGGTGGCGCCCGTCATTCCGGAGAGCAGGTCGTTGAAGCCGAGCAGCTTGCCGCGCTCGGCTGGGCGCGTGCTGTCGGCGAGCTGGGCGGTGGCGGCGACGAACGACAGGTTCCAGCCGAGTCCCAGCCCGAACAGAGCGACCGCCGTGGCCGGCACGCTCTCGATCCAGGCGAGGCTGACCACCGACACCGCCATCACAAGCAGCCCGCCGGCGAGCGACGGCCTGCGCCCGATCCGGTCGATCAGGTCGCCCACGACGATCACCAGCGCGTACATGCCGACCACGTGCGCGCCGATGATCGGGAACACGTTGTGGCCTGCGTGGTGGTGATGATCGACGACGACCGCGCCGGTCAGGGTCATCACCGAGACCATCACCGCGAAGCTCGCCTGCGCCGCGACCATCGCCGGGATCACGCCGGGCCGGCGCAGCAGCTCGCCGAGCGGCGCCGCCGGTCCGTCCTCCTCGCCCCGGTCCGCGGCGAGCAGGATGGCGATGCGGCGCGGGTCGGGGCGAACCGAGACCACCAGGACGAGGCCGACCAGCATGAACCCGCCGGCCGCCAGCCACAGCGGCGCGAGCGCGTCGCCGTCGAGGTCTTGCCCGGCCAGCAGCGGGCTGAACACCGCCGGGCCCAAAATCGCGCCGAAGACCGCGCCGAACAGGACCAGCGCGATCCCGCGGGCGCGCCGCTCGGGCGGGTACATGTCGCCCGCCGCGGTGCGCGCCAGCAGAGCCATGCCGCTCGCCGCGCCAACACCGACAAGGCCGCCGAGCACCGCGGGGGCGAACTCCGTAGCGCTCCCGACGGCGGCGAGCCCGCAGCCCGCCGCGCCTACGACGTAGCCCGTGGCCAGCACGGGTATACGCCCGACCCGGTCCATCGCCCTCCCGGCCGGGAGGGCGGCGAGGGCGCCGCAGGCGAGCACGATCGCGGGCCCGAGGCCGAGCAGCCCCCTGACGTCCACGACCAGCACGAGCGTCAGCGAGGCCACCGCGGCCGAGAGCTGCAGCATCGCCGAGTTGGCGGCCAGCGCCGCCGCCAGCAGGACGGTGTTGCGGCGGATCGGGAGGTCGGACGGCTCGCTCACGCGGCCGAGCCTACTCGCGGCTACATCAGCAGCGCGGGCGAGTACGGCTCGCTCGAACGCTCCGGCTCGGGTCCGGGCGTGGCGGCGGCCGCGTGGTCCTTCAGCGCCGCCAGAGAGTCGAGGAAGCGCTCGAGCAGCTCGACGTCTTCGTCGTCGGAGATCCAGGCCAGCAGGCGGTTGGCCGGCGCCAGCACGGGCTCGATGTGCTCGGCGAGGTGGGCGTCTCCCTTGGGCGTGGCCGTGAGGATGCGCATCCGCCGGTCGCGAGGGTGCGGGCCGCGGACCACGTGGCCCGCCTCGATCAGGCGGCCGGCCAGCGCGGTCACGCCGCCTGAGGTCAGCCCAAGGCGGTGGCCGAGTTCCCCTGGCGTGAGACCGCCCATCACCGAAAGGTGCTCCAGCGCCGCCAGCTCGACCTGGTGAACGCCCGCCTGGCGGGCGCGCGCGGCGCGCTGATACTGGCCCGCGAGCTCGAGCCGGTGCAGCAGATGGCGGAGCCGTTTCGCATGGGACATTGGCTCTGTACTCACTGGCCTACCTCGGCCAGGATGCGGCGCGTGTCTCCCGAGGAGCTGTTCGCCGCCAACCTCCGACGGCTCCGGACGGCGGCGGGCCTGTCGCAGGAGCAACTCGCCGGTCGCACGGGCCTCCACCCGACCGAGATTTCGAGACTCGAGCGGGCGGTTCGCGAACCGCGCCTCGGGACGATCGTCCGCTTGGCGCGTGGGCTCGAAGTGGGTGTGGAGCGGCTGGTGTCCGGCATCCGCTGATCGTCGCCGCGTACAGGGGACACGGACACGAATGGTACACGTATGTTGAGCTATTGGCTCTAGGCTTTCTGGCTACGAAGGCGCGCTCGGACGTCCTCACGCTTTCCCTGCCGGCCGACCTCGCGTCGGGGCTGGTCGTTGCCCTGGACCAGCTCAGGAGCACCGCCGCTCCCGAGCGCCGGGCGCCGCTGGACGACCTGGCGCGGGCCCTGCCCGGCGGTGAGGCGACCGAGGTGACGGCGCGTCGCGATCTGCTCAGCGAGGTGGTGACGGTGGCCATCGACGAGGCGGGCAACAAGGTCAGCGAATGCAGCACGCGGCTGCTGCGCGGCGAGGGATCCGCCGACGAGCTGCGCGCCCGGCTGGCCGAGCTGGACGAGCTGCTTGACCTGCTCGAGCTCGTGGACCCCGGCAGCTAGAGCGCCTCGCGGAAGAAGCTGAGTCGGGCGGTGGTGCCACCGTCGACGTAGATCGTCTGGCCGGTCACGAAGCCGGCCGCCGGTGAGAGCAGGAAGGCCACCAGCGGTGCCACGTCCTCGGGCAGCCCGACCCGCCCCGCCGGGATCAGCCGGCCGTACGCCGCGGACCGGTAGCCCGGCCGTGCGTTGATGCGCGGCACCTCGACCACCCCCGGCGCGACCGCGTTGACCCTGACGCCCCTGGGCGCCAGCTCGATCGCGAGGGCCCGCGTCCACGCGTTCACGGCGCCCTTGGTGGCGGCGTAAGCCGCGTGTCCCGGGAATCCGCCGTGCGCGTGGATCGAGCTGACGCTCACGATCGCGCCCGCGCCCGTGAAGTGCGCGAGCGCGCGTTGGGCGCAGTAGAAGTAGCCGCGCACGTTGAGGTCGAAGAGCGCGGCGAACGCCGCCGGGTCGGTCTCCTCGAAGGAGAGCTCGCGCGTGACCGCCGCGTTGTTGACGAGGCCGTCGAGCCCGCGGAGCGCCGCGGCCGCCTCGTCGACCACGCGCCGGCACTCGTCCACCTCCGACAGGTCTCCGCTGACCGCCGCGGCCACGCCCCCGGCGGCGCGCACGAGCTCGAGCGTCGCGCCCGGCGAGGTGTGAGCGGAGTGCACGCC
>JACCSF010000196.1 GCA_013813135.1 Thermoleophilaceae bacterium
GGGCGGGAGCGCGGATGCGGGTCGCGCCGCGATCCGCCGCCGCCGTCCTCGAGGTCGGCCTCGGGCACCGGCGGTTGGCGCACGGCCCACCACACGATCCCGAGCAACGCGACGATCGGGATCTTCAGGATGACTGCCAGCCAGAAGACCGCCCAGAACCCATGCATCTTGGCGGCATGGTACCCGTAATCAGGCGGCTGCTCGCTCAGCCCACCTGCGGTATTCCGCGGACAGCGCTGAGGCGGCGAGCAGACGCGGCGCGAGCGCATGGTCGCCGAGCACGGCCTCCGCGATCAGCCGCACGCTCACGTCGTGATCGGGGCGCTCGACGAGGTCGATTGAGTCGCCCGCCTCCAGCTCGCCCTCCTCGATCACCCGCAGGTAGGCGCCGGGGCGCAGCGCCTTGGCAAAGCGCTTGAGGAAGCCCGGGTCGCCCATCTTCACGCCGAGCTTCCAGCAGGGCAGGCGTGGCTCGGAAACCTCGAGCAGCGTGCTGCCGGCGCGCCAGCGCTCGCCAACGAGCGCCCCAGAGACGTCGATCCCCTCGAGCGTCAGGTTCTCGCCGAACGTTCCGTACTCGAGCGGGCGGCCCAGCTCCCCCTCCCACCAGGCGGTGTCCTCGCGCGCGTAGGCGTAGACCGCCTTGTCGACACCCGCCGTGGACGCTGCGATCCGCCTGCGTGTCACCGCTCAGACCGAGCCGGCCGGCGTGGACGCGGCCCGGCGCGGGCAGCTTCCAGATGCCCGTACGGACGGGCTCACCCTGCCGCATGACCGTGCGCACGTCGGCGAGGTTCACGGACAGGATCACCCGTCCAGCTTAGGCCGCCGGTACTCCCTCCACCGACGTCATCGCCCGGAACGCCTCGTAGCGTTCCTCGATGTCGTCGCGGGTGAGGTGCTGGGCCCGCTCGCAGCCGAACTCCTCGACCCAGAACGAAGCCACCGCGGATCCGTAGGTCAAGGCACGGCGCAACGTGGCTTCGTCCGTCGCGCCGCCCTGAGCGTCGATGTAGCCGAAGAAGCCGCCGGCGAAGGAGTCGCCCGCGCCGGTGGGGTCGATCACCGACTCGAGCGGGTAGGCCGGCAGCGAGAAGAAGCCGTCGTCGGTGAACAGCGACGCGCCGTACTCGCCCTGCTTCACCACCACGACGCGCGGGCCGAGCTCCATGATCTTGCGCGCGGCTCGCAGCAGGGTGGGCTCCTCCGTGAGCATCCGCACCTCGTCGTCGTTCATGAGGATCAGGTCGACGGTGCCGATCGTGCGCAGCAGGGAGTCGCGCGTCGTCTCGATCCAGAAGTTCATCGAGTCGAGCCCGGCCAGCTTGGCGCCGGTGCACTGCTCCCGCACGTCGCGCTGGAGGTCGGGCTGGATGTTGGCGAGGAACAGGACCTCCGCCTGCTTGGTCGCGTCCGAGAGCTTGGGCTGGAAGTCGCCGAACACGTTCAGCTGCGTGTCGAGCGTGTGGCGTACGTTCACGTTCCACTCGTACTCGCCGGCCCAGAAGAAGGTCTTGCCGCCCTTCACGTGCTCGATGTCGTCCGTGTTCACGCCGCGCGAGTGCAGCACCTCGTACTCCGCCTCGCCGAAGTCGTCGCCGACCGGCCCGACCACACGCACATCGGTGAAGAAGGAGGCAGCCAGCGAGAAATGCACGGCGGAGCCGCCGAGCAGGCGCTCGCGCTCCCCGAAGGGAGTCTTCACCGCGTCGAAGGCGATTGATCCGACCACAACCACGCTCATGCGGTCGCGGAGGCTAGCCGATAAGCCCCGTATGATCGCCGTCTACGTCGTGCTCGGGGTCCTGGCGCTGCTGGCACTGTGGGTCGTGCTGGCCTACAACGGGCTGGTCAAGGCCCGCAACACGGTCGACGAGGCCTGGAGCGGGATCGACGTCCAGCTCAAGCGCCGCCACGACCTGGTGCCCAACCTCGTGGAGAGCGTGAAGGGCTACGCCGCTCACGAGCGCGAGACGCTCCAGAACGTGACGGTGGCGCGGCTGGCCGCGGTGGAGGCAGGGGAACCGGCCGCCGTCGAGCGAGCCGAGGCGCGGCTGACGACCGCGCTGGGCGGCATCAACGCGCTCGCGGAGGCCTATCCGCAGCTGCGCGCGTCGGAGAACTTCCAGCGCCTTCAAGGCGAGCTCGGCGCGATCGAGGACGAGATCCAAGCGGCGCGCCGGATCTACAACTCGAACGTGCAGCACTACAACACGCGCACGCAGCAGTTCCCGACGGTTCTGATCGCCGGGACGCTCGCGTTTGCGCCGCGTGACTTCTTCGAGGTCGAGACGTCGGCCGAGCGCGCGGTGCCGCAGGTCGCCTTCTAGGCGGGTTCGTGAACGCCGACAGCGGCCAGGGGCAGCTGTTCCGCTCGTATCTCGGGGCCCGCTCCGCCATATATGCAATGGCGCTCGGCGCGAGCGCCGCCTCACGTTCGGCGCCTGGAAGCACAGCGTGGTGAACATGCTGGCCGGCCCCGCGGCGGTCGTGGTCGGCGTGGTCGGGATCGCGTGGTTCGTCGCCGACCGCGCGGCGGCTCGCGGTTTCTACCGGGGTTTCGCGAACGCCGTCGGGCTCTCCTACGCGAGCCGCGCCGGGCTGTTGACGCTCACCCCGCTGCTCGGCGCCGGCAGCAGCCGCCGGGTCGAGCACTGGATGTACGGGCGCCTGCCCGGCGAGCTGTCCGGCGGCGTCGGCCAGCTGGTGTGGGAGCGGATCGAGCGGGACTCGGACGGCGACGACTCCGTGAGGGAGCGCAACCGCTTCACGATCTGCACGGTCGACCTCGAGGCGTCGCTGTCGCTCTTCCGCGGCGTCTATCTGCATCCGCGCCGGGGCCTGTTCGCGCCGTACTCCGACTGGCTCGGGCGCACGCCCACGCGCACCTGGAGGTGGAGAGCTCGGAGTTCGTGGCGCGCTACGAGCTGCGCACCGGCACCGATCAGGACCAGCTCCTGCTGCGCCGCCTGCTCGCGCCAACGCTGGTCAGCTGGCTCGCGCACCACCCGCTGACGCCGGGCTTCGAGCTGAAGGCGGGCACGCTCTGCGTGTTCGTGGCGCAGCCGCTCGAGGACGCCGGCAACCTCACCTTCCTGGTCGACGCCGCGCGCCATTTGGCGAGCCGGGTGCTCGCGCAGGTGCAGGAGGAGAGGGCCAGGGCCGCGTAGGCCTTAGGCTGCCGCGCCATGCGCGCGGTTCAGATCGACGAGTTCGGCGGTCCGGAGGTGCTGCGGGTGGTGGACCTGCCCAAGCCGGAGCCAGGCGACAACGAGGTCCTGATCGAGGTGTCGCGGGCGGGCATGAACTTCGCCGACACCCACCAGCGCGAGAACTCGTACCTCGCGCGCTACGAGACTCCGCTGATCCTGGGGGGCGAGGTGGCCGGGACGACGCCGGATGGGCAACGTGTCATCGCGCTCGTGCCCAGCGGCGGCTACGCGGAGTACGCGGTGGCGCACGAGGCGGCGGTGCACCCGATCCCGGATGGGCTGGACGAGGGCGCGGCTCTGGCGCTGTTGATCCAGGGGCTTACGGCGTGGCACCTGTTCAAGACGTCGGCCAAGCTGGCCCCCGGCGAGTCCGTGGTGATCGTTTCCGGGGCCGGCGGCGTGGGGTCGCTCGCCGTGCAGCTCGCGAAGACGTTCGGGGCGGGACGGGTGATCACAACCGCTTCCACTCAGGAGAAGCGCGACTTGACCGTGTCGCTCGGCGCCGACGCCGCGGTGGATCCCGCGGAGGAGGACCTGACCGCGGCTCTGATCTCGGCCAACGACGGCAACCAGGTGGACGTGGTTCTCGAGATGGCCGGCGGGCGCGTCTTCTCTGCTTGCTCCGAGGCGCTGGCGCCGTTCGGCCGGATCGTGGCCTACGGGATCGCCGGGCGTGAGCAGAACACGCTCGAGACGGGCCGGCTGATGCGCAAGAGCCGGGCGGTGGTGGGCTTCTGGCTGATGCACTGCCTCGGACGTCGAGACATGATCGACGAGCCGCTGGCAGACCTTTTCGATCGGGCGGCGCGCGGCGAGCTGAAGCCCCAGATCGGCGAGACCTACCCGCTCTCCGAAGTGCGCCGCGCCCACGAGGACATGCAGGGGCGCCGCACGAGCGGCAAGCTGCTGCTGGACCCGGCGCGCTAGGCACTCTCGCTCCACCCGGCGCGCAGCACCTCGCCGATCCGCGCCGCGACCCAGTCCGGCTCCCGCTCGAGCCGGTCGTAGCTCACGCGCAGCACGCGCCAACCGCCGGCCAGCAGCTCGGCATCGCGGCGCCGGTCGCGCTCGAACGCACCGCGCGTGCCGTGGGCCATCCAGCCGTCGGTCTCGACGATGAGCTTTTCGTGGCGCCAGACGAAGTCGACCTCGTAGCCCTCGACGGTGGCGTTCACCTCGGGCGTGGGCAAACGAAAGCGGTGACAGAGGCTGAGCATGCGTTCCTCAAGCTCGGAACGGGTGCGAGTGCTGCCCGCATCGTGGCCGGCCAGGACGCTTGCCAGTACGCCGCGGCCGCGCCGGCCTGGGATCGGGCGCAGGCCGTCCAGATCGAGGCGAAGGTATTGGGCCTCGTCGAGCACGCGCTCGAGCTGGCGCGGGGGGAGGACATCGGCGAGGTCGATGAGGGTGCGGGTGGGCGTCGTCACAGGGATGCCGTCCTTCACCGTGACCTCGTCGACCGCCAGCGCAGCGCGATGGACGATGACCACTCCACGTCGACGACAGCGGCCAGGAAACGGCCCTCTGTCGTGAGCCTGGAGTGGCCTACGGCGAAGACGCCCTGGTGGACCCGTTGCAGACGGCAGTCGCGCACTCGGCGCGCAATGCCGTTGTCGGTCAGGCCCAATTCGAGCAGTTCAGCCCGAGTAATCACCCCATGTCGTCGCTCGGCGATCGCCGCGATCTGGCTCCCACGCGAGAGCGTGTCGAATTCTGGCGCATACCGACAGAAACTCGACATGCACCCTGGTTCATCCCGCAGTCGGGCTTCTCTTATGGCCCATCGCTGGCCGGGAGGGGCGGTGACGCCGGTGGAAAACGGCGCGCACCGAGTACCCTCAACCGCCGCATGCCGACGTTCAAGGATCTGGGGCTCTCCGAGTCCACGCTGGAGGGGCTCGTCCACCTCGGCTACGAGCGTCCCACCCCGATTCAGGAGCAGGCCATACCGCCTCTGATGCAGGGCCGGGACGTGATCGGCCAGGCCCAGACCGGCACCGGGAAGACGGCCGCCTTCGGCCTGCCGATGGTCGAGTACGTCGATCCGAACCACGCCGCCGTCCAGGCGCTGGTGCTCACGCCGACGCGCGAGTTGTGCATCCAGGTCACCCAGGCGCTGCGCGCCTACGGCGAGCGCAAGGGGATCGAGGTGGTCGCCGTGTTCGGCGGCGCGCCGATCCGCGACCAGGCCACCCGGCTCAAGGAGGCTCACGTCGCCGTGGGCACCGTCGGGCGTGTGATGGACATGATCGACCGGCACCACCTGTACCTCGACGATGCGCGCTACGTGGTGCTCGACGAGGCCGACGAGATGCTCGACCTCGGCTTCCTCGAGGACGTGGAGTCGATCATGCGCCGCGCACCGATGGGCCGCCAGACCGCCCTCTTCAGCGCCACCGTCCCCGCCGAGATCCGCCGCCTGGCCGAGCAGTTCATGCACGACCCGGTGGAGATTCAGGTGCGCGCGGCCACGCTCACGATCGACACGGTCGCCCACTACTACGTAGAGGTGCCCGACCGGGAAAAGCCCGAAGCCTTGGTAAAGGTGCTCAAGGAGGAGCGGCCCGAGCAGGCGATCGTGTTCGCCCGCACGAAGATCGGCGTGGACCGCCTGGCGCGCCGCCTCGGCGACGCCGGCGTGCGCGTCAGGGCCCTGCACGGCGACATGTCACAGGGCCAGCGCGACGGGGTGATGATCGCCTTCAAGGGGGGGCGCGAACGGCTGCTCGTGGCCACCGACGTCGCCGCCCGCGGGCTCGACATCACGGGCGTCAGCCACGTCGTGAACTACGACATCCCCAACTCGCCCGACATCTACGTGCACCGCATCGGGCGCACCGGCCGGGCCGGCGAGAGCGGCCGTGCGATCACCCTGATCACCCCCAAGCAACGGCGCGAGCTGGAGGCGATCGAGCGGCACGCCAAGACCGAGATCGAGCAGTGGGAGCCCGATTCGGCGCCCAACGGCAAGCCGGAGCGCAAACGCCGCGAGCGCACGCCGCGCGAGCGCGAGACGCGCCGGCCGCGCCACACCAAGCCGCACAGCCGCGACGGCGTGCCCTACACCAAGCTGGTGGTGGGCGCCGGGCGTCAAGCCGGGATCGAGCCGGCGGACGTGGTCCGCGCGGTCGTCGATTACACCCGCCTCGAGAACGACGACGTGCGCAACGTGCGCGTGCTCGAGCGCTTCAGCTTCGTGGAGGTGCCGGCCGAGCGGGCGGGCCAGGTGGTCGAGGGCGTTTCGGGAAAGCGAGTCCGGGGAGTTGAACTCCGGCTGGAGGTAGCGAAAAGACGATGAGCCAGGCGACAATGCACACCAACCACGGTCCGATCGAGGTGGAGCTGTTCGACGAGGACGCCCCCAAGACCGTCGAAAACTTCGTGAAGCTGTCGCGCGACGGCTTCTACGACGGGCTGATCTTCCATCGCGTGATACGCGACTTCATGATCCAGGGCGGCTGCCCGCAGGGCCCCGGCCCCAGCGGCCCCGGCTACCAGTTCGAGGACGAGATCAACGACAACAAGATCGTGCGCGGAGCGCTGGCGATGGCCAACGCCGGCCCCGACACGAACGGCAGCCAGTTCTTCATCGTGACCATCGATGCCGCCGCCTGGCTCGACGGCAAGCACACCGTCTTCGGGAAGGTCACCTCCGGCATGGAGGCCGTCGACTCGATCGAGGGCGCCGAGACCGGCGCCCAGGACCGCCCCAAGCAGGACGCGGTGATCGAGCGGGTGGAGGTGCATGAAGGTTGAGCTGCTCTGGTGGGAGGGCTGCCCCTCTCACCCCGAGACGCTCGAGGACCTGAAGCGAGTGCTGCGCGAGGAGGGCGTAGAGGCCGGCGTCGACCTCGTGGAGGTGGAGAGCGACGAGCAGGCGCGCCGGGAGCGCTTTCCGGGCTCGCCCACGGTGCGCATCGACGGGGCGGACGCGATCCCGCTCGAGGAGACAGAGCCGTTCTCGCTCACCTGTCGGATCTACCGGCTCCGCGACGGGCGCATCTCCCCGACCCCGGACCCCGAAGACCTACGCGACGCGGTGAGGAGGACAAATGAACATCGGTGATCAGGCGCCCGCATTCTCGCTTCCGGACACAAGCGGTGAGGAGCACGGGCCGGATGGCGTGACCGTGGTGGCGTTCACCTGCAACCACTGCCCGTACGCGCTCGGCTGGCACGACCGCCTGCTCCAGGTGGCGCGCGACTACGACGGCGTGACCTTCCTGGCCGTCAACCCCAACGACGCCGAGCGCTACCCGGCCGACTCGTTCGACGCGATGAAGCAGCGCGTGCAGGCCGACGGCGGCTGGCCGCATCCCTACCTGCGCGACGAGACGCAGGAGGTGGCGCGCGCCTACGGCGCGCAGACGACCCCCGACGTGTTCGTGCTCGACGCGGACGGCCGGCTGCGCTACCGCGGCGCGCCGGACGCCGACCACCGCGACCCCGCGCAGAACGCGGTCTGGCTGCGCGAGGCGCTGGACGCCGTGGTGGCGGGCGAGGATCCCGCGCGGCCCCAGACCGAGCCGGTCGGCTGCAGCGTCAAGTGGAGGTGATCGCGGCGACCGCGGCGGCGGTGTCCGTGAAGTCCTCCAGGTAGGCCTCCGGACCGGACGCGC
Source organism: Thermoleophilaceae bacterium (assembly GCA_013813135.1). Taxonomy (GTDB): domain Bacteria; phylum Actinomycetota; class Thermoleophilia; order Solirubrobacterales; family Thermoleophilaceae; genus JACVRW01. Next base: position 7,832 of record JACCSF010000196.1, read on the forward strand.
GCAGCGCCTCGGGATCGGCGAAGCCGGTGGCCACGGCAACCGCGCGGGCGCCCGCTTCGTGCGCCGCGCGCACATCCAGCGGCGTGTCCCCGACCAGCACCGCGCCGGTTGGCTTTGCGTACTTGGCCGCCACCCGCTCGCATGCCACCGCCACCAGATCCGAGCGCTCCTCGTGCGGGTCGGAGCCGTACGCGCCGACCTCGAAGTCCAGCCATCGGTCGAGACCGAAGGCGCTCACCTTGATCACGGCGTTCGCCTGGATGTTGCCGGTGAGCAGCGACTGGATCACGTCGTGGCGGCCGTGCAGCTGCTCGAGCACCTCCGCCACGCCGGGGTAGGCGTAGCCCTCTGCACGCAGCGCCTCCTTGCGCAGCTCGAGCGCGCCGGCCAGCTCCTCCAGCACGCGCGGCAGGTGCTCGTCGTCGCCGGCCAGCATCGTGAGGGCGATCTGCTTGTCGGTGCGCCCCGCGTAGTCGACCGGTTCCGGGAGGCGGCCGACGACCGCCTCGAAAGCCTCCTCGAAGGCGTAGCGGCCGTGGCCGGCGGTGCGCACCAGCGTGCCGTCGACATCCCAGAGCACCAGCAGCACTAGCCGAGCTCCACGCCCAGCAGCCGCTCGAGCTCCGGCAGCGTCGTCTCGGCGCCGCGGTGCAGCAGCGCCGTCATCCCGACCGCCTCGGCTCCGTCGCAGTTCTCGCGCAGGTCGTCCACGAAGACGCACTCCTCGGGGGCGGCGCCGGCACGCTCGGCGCCCAGCAGGAAGATCTCGGGCTGCGGCTTGTGCATGCCCACGTCGCCGGAGATCACCACGCCGTCGAACAGCTCGGGGAAGGTGGCGCGGTCGTAGCGCCCCGCGCCCATCGAGTTGGACACGAGCCCGGTGCGGATCCCCGCCGCCCGCGCGCGGCGGACGGCGCCGAGCATCCGCTCGTCCTCGCGCAGCGTGCCGAACATGCGGTCCACCAGGCCGGTGCGGTCGTCGATCTCGAGCAGCTCGCCGAAGCGCTCCCCGAACTCGTCTTCCGAGAGCGACCCGGTCTCGAGCCCGCGCACGAGCTCGCGCGCCCGCGGCTGCTCGCGGAACAGGCGCTTCACCGCGTCGGGGTCGAGCCCCTCGGCCACGCAGAAGTCGCGGAAGGAGTCGAAGACGTTGGTGGTGAGGACGCCCCCGAAGTCGAGCAGGAGCCCTTTCATCGGGCCAGCGCCACCTCGTGCGCCTTCTCCGCGAGCGCCGGCACGCCCTCGTCGAAGAGGGCCAGGTACTGGTCGTCGGAGGCGCCCATCGTGAAGCGCTTGTAGTTGCCCTCCATGAACACGGCGGCCTTCCACAGCGCCAGCGCCTGGTACCAATTGAGCGCGGAGACCGAGCGGCCGCTGCGCTCCTCGTAGCGGGCCGTCAGCTCCTCGCGGGTGAGGAAGCCGGTGCGCCTGGTGGCCGCGGACAGGCTCGAGAACGACATGTCGGCCGGGTCGTCCGGCTCCGCCCAGGTCACGGTGAGGTAACCCACGTCGGCGAGCGGATCGCCGATCGTGGACAGCTCCCAGTCGAAGATCGCCACGAGCCGCGCGGGTGCGCTGTCGCCGACCATCACGTTGCCGAGCCGGTAGTCGCCGTGCACGATCGTCGACTCCGGCGAGGCGGGCAGGTTGCGCGCCAGCCACTCGCCCACTTCCTCCACGACCGGCAGCTCGCGCGTCTTGTTGAACTCCCACAGGCCGGTGAAGCGGCGCAGCTGGCGCTCGAGGTAGCCGGTCGGCTTCCCGTAGCCGTCGAGCCCGCAGGCGCGCCAATCGACCGCGTGCACCTCCACGAGCGCGTCCACCAGCTCCTCGGCGATCCGGCGGCGCTCGGCCTCGCTGTCGAGGGCGTCGGGGATGTCGCTCGTGATCACCCTGCCGTGCATCTCCTCCATCACGTAGAAGGGCACGCCGAGACCAGCCTCCTCGTCGCCCGTGGCCAGCACACGCGGCACGCGCACTGGGGTGCCCTCGAGCGCCCGCAGGAGGCGCGCCTCGCGTAGCACGTTGTGCGCCGACGGCGGCAGCGGGGGTCGCGGCGGTCTGCGCAGGACCACGCGGGCGTCGCCGCGTTCGACGAGGAACGTGAAGTTCGAGTGGCCCTCGCCGATCCGCTCAGCCTCGAGCCGGCCCGACCCGATGCCGTGCTCGTCGAGAAAGGCCTCGAGCGGCTCGCGCACGACCAGCGGGGCGTGCTCGAGCTGCCCGGCCTCCTGCGCGTTGTCCACGACGTCCCGCGAGCCCATGCGCGGCGGAATCCTACGGACCGCACAGTCGAACCGCCCGACCCGCCCCTGCGTATCACCGCACCTATTGGCTTGACGCTGTGTCTAGGGTTCCGACCGATGCGACTCAACCGACTGATCCTCGCCCCGCTGACCGCCGTCGCCGCCCTCGCGGTGGCAAGTCCCTCCCTGGCCGCCGACTTCGGCATCGCGGTGACCGATTTCAAGTTCACCCCCAAGCAGCAGAAGGTCGCGGTGGGCGACAAGGTCGTCTGGAGCTTCGACAACGGCGGACACAGCGCCACCTCGCTCCCGGACCAGCCGGACTCCTGGGACTCGAAGGTCAGGGACACGGGCGCCACGTTCGAGAAGACCTTCACCAAGCCGGGCCGCTACCAGTACATCTGCACCCCCCATGAGAGCTTCATGAAGGGCACGCTCGTGGTCGGCGAGGACGCCGTGGCCGACACGGTCGACAACTTCAAGACGAAGGTGAGCGATACGAAGGTCACGGTCAGCTTCAAGCTGAACGAGGCCGCCACGGCGACCTACAAGCTCACGGGTGCCGGCAAGCGCACGGTCAAGACCAAGCGGCTCAAGTCCGGCGCGCGGAGCATCACGGTGAAGGGCCTCAAGAAGGGCAGCTACAAGGGCGTTCTCACGCTCACGGACGACTTCGACAAGAAGGCCGTTCAGAAGAAGCCGTTCACGGTGCGCTGACGCGCCACCAGTCGGCGCGCCCCTCGCCGGCGCGCTGACGCGTCACCAGCACTCAAAGTAACCTGACCAAGGTGCTGCGCGCGCTGCGCCACCGGGACTTCCGGCTGTTATGGATCGGCCAGGCCGTCTCTCTGACCGGCGACGGCATCTACCTCGTCGCGATCGCCTGGCTCGTCTACGACATCTCGAACGAGCCGGGCGCGCTGGCCGTCGTCGGGTTCGCCTGGACGCTCCCGCAGGTGGCGGGGCTTCTGCTCGCCGGGGTACTGAGCGACCGCTTCGAGCGGCGCCGGCTGCTGGTGATCGCCGATCTGATCCGCTGCGCGGCGATCGGCACGATCGCCGCGCTCGCGCTGGCCGGCTCGACGGAGATCTGGCACCTGGTTGTGCTGGTGGTCGTGTACGGGTTCGGGCAGGCGCTGTTCGCGCCCGCCTTCACCGCGATCGTGCCGGAGGTCGTCCCGCGCGAGGAGCTGCTCCAGGCCAACGCGCTGCGGGAGATGCTGGAGCCGATCGGAATGCGGTTCGCGGGCCCCGCGCTCGGCGGGGCGCTGATCGCACTCTTCGGAGTGGGCACGGCGTTCCTCGTCGACGCGATCACGTTCGCCGTCTCGGCGGTGGCGGTGATGGGCATCCGTCCGCGCCCGCCGCCGCGCTCCGAGCGCGGGTCGATGTGGCGCGACCTGGGCGAGGGCTTCGCGTACGTCCGCGCGCACGCCTGGCTCTGGGGCACGCTGGTGGGCGCCGCGCTGTTCCTGTTGTTCACGTTCGGCCCCTTCGAGGTGCTGCTGCCCTACATCATCAGGAACGAGCTCGGCGGTGGCGCCGAGACGTTCGGAATCGTGCTCGCCGCGGGGGGCGCCGGCTCGTTCTTCGGTGCCCTGCTGCTCGGCCGGACCGGGCTGCCGAGGCGCCACGTGACGTTCATGTGGTCCGCGTGGTGCGCCGGCGACGTGCTGTTCGTCGGGCTCGCGGTCGCCGGGGCCGCGTGGCAGATGTGCCTGATCGCCTTCGTCGCGTTCGGCCTCGGGACGGCGGCGCTGGTGGTGTGGAACACGCTGATGAACACGCTGGTTCCGCCCGAGCTGCTGGGGCGTGTCTCGAGCTTCGACTGGTTCGTCTCGATCGGGCTGACGCCCCTGTCGTTCGCCATCACAGGGCCCGCGGCCGAGCTGCTGGGCGCCCGCACGACGCTCGGGGTCGCGGGCGCGCTGGGTGCGGCGACCTTCCTGTTCCTCTTCATCCCGGGCGTGCGCAACCCGGAGAGCGAGTTGCTCGCCCGCTAGCGGATCTCGTCCAGGTGCTGGACGTTGGCCCGGTCGTCCGCCTCGTCGCTCGGCCCCGCTTCGAACCAGCCGTCGAGGATCTCCTCCAGCACCGCCGCGCTGGTGGTGCGCAGCGACAGGGCGAGCACGTTGGCGTCGTTCCAGCGGCGCGCCCCGCGGGCGGTCTCAGCGTCGGCGCACAGGGCCGCCCGGATGCCGGCCACCTTGTTGGCGGCGATCGAGGCGCCCGTTCCCGTCCAGCAGCAAACGACCGCCTGCTCGGCGCGTCCCTCGGCCACGTCGCGGGCGGCGTCCTCCGAGGCCCAGGCCCAGTCGTCGCGCTCCCCCTCGGCGAGCGCTCCGTGCAGCACAGGCTCGTGGCCGCGGCGGCGCAGCTCCTCGACCACCGCGTCCGCGACGCCGGTGCGCTCGTCGGCGGCCACGGAGATCCTCATCGCGGGCAGCCTACTCTTGGGCCGATGCCCGAGCTGCCCGAGGTCGAGATCACCGCGCGGCGCCTGTCGCGTGGGGCCGCCGGCGCGACCATCGAGTCCGCGCTGGCGCCCGGTATGGTCACGATGAAGACCTTCGACCCGCCGTTGGAAACACTGGCCGGGCGCACCATCGAGGGCGTGCGCCGGGCGGGCAAGATGCTGGTGGTCGACACCGGCGAGCTGGTCGTGCTGGTGCACCTGATGTCGGCCGGGCGCCTGCAGCTGTGGGACGCGCGCGCATCGCTGCGCGACCGCGCGTCGCGGCTGCTGATCCGGCTCGAGGGCACCAAGGAGCTGCGGCTGCGCGAGTTCGGCACACAGCAGCGGGCCTGGGCCAAGCTGCTGCCCGCGGAGGCGCTGGAGGCCGACGAGGCGGTGGTCACGCTCGGACCGGATGCCTTCCCGGCTCCAGCGGCGGAGGAGTTCGGCCGGCTGCTCGACCAGCCGCGGCACCTCCACCCGCTGCTGCGCGACCAGCGCACGATCGCCGGCATCGGCCGCTCCTGGGTCGACGAGCTGCTCTGGACCGCGCGGCTGTCGCCGTTCCAGACGGGCTCAGAGCTCGACGACGACGCGCGCGAGCGGCTGCGGGTGGCCTGCGACGAGGTGCTGGGCGGCGCGCTCGAGCACTACGAGCAGGCGATCGGGGACACCATCCCCGACAAGCTGCCGATGCCGCTCCAGGTGCACCGCCGCGCCGGCGAAGCCTGCCCCCGCTGTGGCGCGACCATCCAGGCGATCCACTTCAAGGACTACGTCATGTGCTACTGCCCGGAGGAGCAGACGGGTGGGCGCGTGCTCAAGGACAGGCGCCTGTCGCGCCTCCTGAAGTGACCATGTCGTCGACGTCGGTCCGCAGCTTCAGCAGCGTGTAGTCGGCCATGCGGGCATTATTTCCCCGCCGGGTCAACCCACAGTGAGGGTGCCCTCCATGCCCGCTTCCCTGTGGCCGTCGACCGGGCAGTAGAACTCGTATTTCCCCGCCTTGAGGTCCACCGTCACGTCGGCGGTCCCCTTCGTCAGGGTCTTGGTCTCCTCCTCGACACCCTTGCCCTCGACTTCCACGGCGTGGGGCACGGAGGAGGGGTTGTCCATGACGATCGTGACCTTGCCCGGCTTGGCGCTGAGCTCGGTCTCGTCGAACTTCAGGGCCCCGCCCGGGTCCGCGGTGAGCTTCAGCGACGTGGCAGCGCCTCCACCGCCACCCGTCTCGGTGGTGTCGGCGCCGTTGCCCTCTGCTCCCGAGGACTCGCTGCCGGACGAGGAGCTATTGCCGGAATTGCCGCTGTCGTCGGAATCATCGCCGCCGCAACCTGCTGCGAGCAGCGCCAGAGTCGCGAGAACGGCCACCAGGATCAGGATCGGCTTGCGCATGGACCGGTGTACGCAGCGCCCCGCCGACCGGTTCGGCTCAGTAGCGCAGGCGGCCGCGCAGCAGCGCCGGCCCGTGCTTCTTGCCGCCGGTGTGCCGCGCAACGACCATCACGTGGTAGTCGCCCGGCCGAACCGCGGCGGTCAGCACGGCCTCCGCGGTTCCGTCGCCGCCGGCGCGGAAGGTCCCGCCGCTGACCCAGTGGCCGTCAGCGCGCACGCACCAGAGCTCGTACATCCGGCCGCTCCCCGTGGGCAGCCCGCGGGCGCGCAGTCGCACCCGCGTGCCAGCGGGCACTTCGTCGGCCCATGCCGTGGCCACGGCGGTTGAGTCGCTGCCGAGCGGCGCCAGCCTAGCGCTGGCGTAGGCGCCCGAGTCCTGCTCGTCCCCGCCCAGCAACACGAGCGCGAGCACCACTGCCGCGGCGCACGCCCCGATGAGCGCTGCGAAGCGCGGCAGGTTGAGGCTCAGGCGCCCGAAGCGCCGCCGTCGCGCGGGGCGCTCGCGGCCGCGAGCGCGAGCGAAGCGGTCGAGCACGGTCTCCTCGACCGCGGGCGAGAGGGAGGGCGGCGGCACGTCGTCGGGCTCGATCTGGTCGAGCAGCGTCGGCAGCGCGTCAAGCGCCCGTGCCTCCGGCCCGCAGTGGGGACAGGCGGCGACGTGACGCCGCATCTCCTCCATCTCCGCGGGCTCGAGCGAGCCGAGCACGTACCCGCCGAGCAGGGCGGCGTGAGTCGGGCACGCGCTCATGCGCGCACCTCCATCTCATCCAGGATCAGGCGCAAGGTGCGGAGCGCGTACGAAGTGCGGCTCTTGACCGTGCCGAGCGGGATTCCCTTGTGCTCGGAGATCTCGCGCAGACTGAGGCCGCCGTAGTGGGCGAGCCGGATCACCTCGCGGTGCTCGGGCGAGAGCCGGGCAAGCGCGGCGGCCACCTGCCAGCGCAGCACGGCATGCTCCAGCTCGCGGTCGATGTCGCCGGGGCTCTCGGGCGCGGTCTCCGGCGCCAGGCCGGGCCGCACCGACGCTCGCCGCCGCGCGTCCACGATGCGGTTGCGGGCGATCGTGTAGAGCCAGGTGCGCACGCTCGCGCGCCCCGGGTCGTAGGCCGCGGCGTGGCGCCAGGCGCGAGCGAACACGTCCTGCACGACCTCTTCCGCCAGTTCGCGGTCGCCGAGCGCGTTGCAGGCAAAGCCGAACAGCTCGCCCGAGTAGCGGCGATACAGCTCCCGCAGCTCGTCACCGCTGTCGTCTCCCGGCAGTCGCTCCACGAGCGTTGCATCGCTCGGAGCCATGCGCCCACGCTATACGCAGCCGACGGGTTTGCGGTTCGGTCAGGCCCGCCGCAGCAGCACGAGCGCGAAGCCGAGCGTCTCGCGTCCGCCCGGCATGGTCAGGTACTCAGGAGGCGGGTGTAGAGGTCGAGCTCGCCGTGGGCGATGCGCGACACGGCGGCGCGGTCCATCCGGGCACCGTACCTTTCCTGCGGTGGCACCCGCGACGCTCGGCGACTCGTTTCAGTCGTTCTTCGACGCAGTCGACGACTTCGTTTCGAACCTCGCCTCGGTGCGGCTCGGGCCGCTGGTGCTGGCCCTGCTCCTGTTCACGACGTACCTGACGCTGCGAGCGCGGGCGAGCTTCAACATCCTGCGCGCGACCTACCCGAACGAACGCATCCAGTTCCGGGAGATCTGGGGCGCCTACTTCGCCGGGTACGGCTTCAATGCGGTGATTCCGGCGCGCGGCGGCGATGTGGTCCGCCTGTTCCTGACCAAGACCTCGGTACCGAACTCGAGCTACCCGGCCGTGGCGGCGACCCTCGTGGTCGAGCTCATCTTCGACGCCGCGATGGGCTCGCTGATCCTGCTGTTCGCGTTCACGCAGGGGGTCTTCCCCAAGCCGCCCGACTTCGCGAAGCTGAACGCTTTCGACCTCTCCTACCTCGCCCAGCACCCCCGCTTCGCGCTGTTTCTGATCACGGCGCTGGCGATCGGGGTGTTCGTGGCGTTCGCGCTGCTGAGCGTGCGCGTGAAGGCCTTCTGGGAGCGTGTCAGGCAGGGCTTCACGATCCTGCGGGACCGGCGGCGCTACCTGCGCGAGGTGTTCGCGGTGCAGTTCGTCGGCTGGCTGTTCCGCTTCGCCGCCTTCTGGGCGCTGCTGGAGGCGTTCAACGTGGGCGGCTCGGTCAAGAACGTGCTCCTCGTGCTGGGCGTCAACGCCGTCTCGGCGGCCGTGCCGTTCACGCCGCAGGGGGCGGGCGTGCAGCAGGCGCTGCTCGCGAAGGTGTTCGGCGGCGGCGGGATCAAGGCCGCCACCGTGGCCGCCTACTCGGTCGGGCAGCAGATCGCGATCGGGGCGCTCACGTTCGGCATCGGCTTCGCCGCGCTCGTGTTCATCTTCCGGGTGCGCAGCTTCAAGGAGGTGGTCGCCCGCGGGCGCGCGGATCGCGCCGACGAGGTGGCGCGGCGCGACACGACGAGTTCGTCCGCCGACCCGTCCGGTCCGCCCCAGCGCCCGCCGTCCGAGCGCGCGCCCCCCGGTGTCTAGACTCGGGGCATGTCTTCGGAAGACCCTTTTGGCGGCCTCTTCGGCGACCCGGACGAGCTGCGCCGGCGCATGGCGGAGTTCGCCGAGCAGATGCAGGGCGCCCAGCGCGTGGCCTGGGCCGACAACGCGATCAAGCTGGCCGTCGACATGACCGTCGCGGGGCTCCAGCGCATGAACCTCCAGGGCAACGCCGAGGAGCAGTCGCGCGACCTGCTCCAGGCGATGCGCCTGATGTTCCCCGAGGCCGTGATCCTCGTACGCGAGGCGCGCGAGGGCTTCGGGACCAGCTAGTCGAGCTGCCAGGACAGGCCGTGGTCGCCCAGGTGGTTGAGGAAAGCCGCCGGGTCGAAGGCCGCCGCCGGCCCCAGCGCGCCCGCGCGGGCGAAGCCCGGCGCGCTCATCAGCTCGGCCCCTTGCACGAGCGTGACCGCCGTCAGCCCGTACACGTCGGAGCCGCGCACGACGCCCTGGCGCGTGGCACCGTCCGCGCCGTGGGCCTGAGCGACGATCGTGAACTCCGCGGCGCGCCGGGCGTCCTCTGAAGGGCCCTCGGGCAGCAGCCGCATGGCGCTGTTGAGCAGCCCGCGCAGCGGCGTGCGCAGCGTCAGCGCGAGCGCCGGCATGGCGTAAGGCAGCAGCGGGGCGGCCGCCGCGAAGGGGGCGGCCGTGCGCGTGGTCAGCAGCGCGGTGACCTTGCGGGTGCGCGTGTGGTGGGGAACGGTGACCACCTCACCCGCCGGGTAGCGGGACATCTGCTGGCGGCCGATCGGCTCCGGGAAGTCGAAGCTGGCCCTGGAGATGCCGCCCGGCGCCGGGCGCCAGCTCTCGTCCTCGTAGACGACGTCGCCGCCCTTCATCATCTCCAGCCCCGATCGCAGCGTCCCGCGGCTCATGCCGAAGCCCTCCAGTTCGTCGGCGACCAGGCGGTGTAGCCGGTGGCTCCGTAGAGGACGATCGTCACCGGCGGCACGATACAGTCGCCCCCGTGCGCATCTCGGAGGTTATGACGGAGGGCGTGGTCACCGCGGCGACGCAGGACAGCCTGCGCCGCGTCGGCGAGCTGATGCGCGACCGCAACGTCGGCTCGGTGGTGATCTGCGACGGCGGCCGGCCGGTCGGCGTGATCACGGACCGCGACCTGGCGCTGGCCGTGGTGGCGGACGATGTCGACGCCGGCGATGCCGCCGGCTCGCAGGCCTCGCGACCGCTGGTCACGGGGCAGGTGGAGATGGACATCGAGGAGGCGGTGGCGCTGATGGTGCAGCACCGCATCCGCCGGCTGCCGGTCATCGATGGGGAGGATCTGGTCGGCATCGTCACGATCGACGATCTCGCCGTCAGGGCCGGCGACCTGCACCAGGCCCAGCAGATCACCGCCGAGGTGGCCAAGGCCGCGCTGCCCGAGTTCTATTTCCACCAGCGGGGCGGCTGACGATGGCCCCACCCACGCCCGACCAGCTGCGCACCCGCCGGCGCGTGGAGACCCTGATCCGGCTGATGGCGCCCGCCCTCGACGCCGTGCTCGCCGTCGGCGACCGGGTGTCCCGGATCGTCGAGCGCGACGACCCCGAGTACTACCCGCCGCGCGTCGGGCAGCGCGCGGCCACAGCCTCGCGCTCCTCGGACGACGCGCCGCCACCCGGGTGAGCGACCAGGAGCAGCTTCAGTGGGAGGCCCGCTACGGCCGGCCCGCCGCGATAGCCGCCTTCGCGGCCGGCTTTTTGCTGCTCGCGGGCACCTTCGCCCTCCAGTCGATCTTCGAGGACCGGCCCCGAGTCGAGGCGCTGCCGGACTTCCTGCTCTCGGCCCACGACTCCCCCGAGACGCTGATCCTCTCGTCCGCGCTGCAGGCCGCCTCGGCGCTGTGCCTGATCGCGGTCTTCTACTACCTGTTTCGCGCGATCATCCACCGCTCTCCGCAGGTGCCGAAGTGGTTCGTCTACCTGATCCTGGCCGGTCCCGTCTTCTACGCGGTCTCCCAGGTGGTGGGCGCGATCGACCGCGTCGACGTGGCCGACACGTTCGCCGCGCGATCTTCCGACGCGGGCAAGTTCTGCCCGGCGATCTTCGGCAACCGTGGTGACGAGTGCGCCCAGGACCTCCTGTCCGACGACGTCAGCCCGATCCTCGTCGGGCTGAGCCTGGCCGGGTCGGTCGCGACGGCGTTCCTGTTCGTGATGTTGCCGCTGCGCGCGCGGCGCGCCGGGCTGATGAGCCAGTTCATGGCCATCCTCGGAGTGATCGCGGGAGCTCTGATGGTGCTGCGGCTGGTGCCGCTGGTGCCCGAGATCGTCCAGGCCTTCTGGCTGGGGGCGGTAGGCGCGATGTTCCTCAGCATCTGGCCCGGCGGCCGCGGGCCAGCCTGGGAGACGGGCCTGTCGGACCCGTGGCCGAGCTCGGCGGAGCGCCGCGGCCTGGTGACGGCGGGAGCGGGGTCCGACAACGGCGGCGGCGGTTCGTCCGCCGAGCCGGCCGGCACTCCGCCCGAGCCCGAACCGAACCCCCAACGCCCCAGCTCACGCAAGAGAAGGCGAAAAAGGCGCTAAGTCGTAACCCTCGCGTGCGCCGGCGAAGCGGGTGCGGGACGGCGCTGGTGACCGCCGGGGCGCTGGCGCTGCCGCCGTTCCTCATCGCTCCGGCCCACGCCGCGCAGCAGCCGCCCGCGCTCGAGCTGAGCGCGCCACGGCTGGTCGCGAGCGGCGTCGCGATCCCCCTCAAAGGCGGCGGCGCCGCTCCGAACGGGCGCGTGCGAGTCGAGATCAGGATCGACAAACGATGGCGAGGCCTGGCCGCCACCCGCGCGGACATTCAGGGGCGCTTCCGGCGAGCGGTGCGGCCGCGCCGGCTGCGCAGCCGCTATGTACTGCGCGCCACCGCGGCGGGGAACGCGACCTCGAAGCGCGTCAGCGTCCGCTCGCGCCCCGTCCTGCTCGCCGCCGTCGGGGACATCAACCTCGGCGACGGCCCCGGCGCGCTGATCGACGCCTTCGGCCCGCGCTACCCGTGGAGCGGTACGGCGACCGCGCTGCGTGCCGCCGACGTGACGTTCGGCAACCTCGAGTGCGCCGTTTCCACCCGGGGCGCCCCCGTGCCCAAGCAGTACAACTTTCGCGGCCGCCCGGCCGCGCTCAAGACGATGGCCACCTACGCCGGCTTCGATGTCCTCAACCTGGCCAACAACCACACCGGGGACTACGGCACGCGGGCGCTGCTCGACACCGTCAAGCTCACCCGCGGCTTCGGCATGCAGGCGGTGGGCGCCGGAGGCAGCCTGGCTTCCGCGGCGGAGCCACGCAAGATCACACGACTAGGCCTGAGGATCGCCTTCGTTGGCTTCTCCAGCCTCCTTCCCGCCTCTTTCTACGCGGGGCCCAACAATGCGGGCACACAGCCCGCCACCCCGGCGCTGATCGCGGCCGGCGTAAGAAGAGCCA
>JACCSF010000215.1 GCA_013813135.1 Thermoleophilaceae bacterium
CGATCCGGCGTGGATGGACCAGGGCGTCCTGGATGTGGTCAAGAGTTCGTACTGGTCGTTCATCCCGCGCAACGGATCGGGCCGGCGCGAGGAGCGGACGATCCGCCACGACCTGGTCCCGGGTGCGGTCGCGCGCGCCCGCGACGGCGCCGCCCTCTCGCCCGACGAGCTGACGGCCCTGTTCGCGGAGACGCGTCCGGAGGCGATCGAGGACATGCGCCAAGCGGCCGACGAGCTGCGCGCCGAGCTGGCCGGTGACACCGTCACCTTCGTCGTCAACCGCAACATCAACGTCTCGAACGTCTGCACGGTCGGCTGCGCCTTCTGCGGCTTCGGGCAGGGCAAGCGCTCGCCGGACGCCTACGAGCACTCCGAGGAGGAGTTCCGCGGCCGCGTGCGCGAGGCGGTCGAGTTCGGTGCCACCGAGCTCTGCATGCAGTCGGGCATCCACCCGGACTGGACGATCGCCGACTACGAGCGCTGGCTGCGCGTGGCCAAGGACGAGGCGCCGCAGATCCACATGCACGCCTACTCGCCGATGGAGGTCGACGCGATGGCGGCCGACCTGCCACTGGCCGAGGTGTTCGCCCGCCTCCAGGACGCGGGGCTCGGGTCCACGCCCGGTACGGCAGCGGAGGTGCTGCACGACGGAGTGCGCGAGCGCATCTCGCCGAACAAGCTACCCGTGGGCCGCTGGGTGGAGGTGATCGAGGCCTGCCACGCCGCCGGGGTGCGCTCGACGGTGACGGTGATGTTCGGCCACATCGAGGAGCCGTGGGAGCTGGCCGAGCACATGCGCGTGGTACGCGAGCTGCAGGAGCGCACGGGCGGGTTCACCGAGTTCGTGCCGCTCTCGTTCATCCCGTTCCACACGCTGCTGGGCCGCACGCACGGCATCGAGGAAATCTCCCGCGAGGACAACCTCAAGCACACGGCCGCCTTCCGCCTGGCGCTCGGACGGACGATCCCGAGCCTGCAGGCGAGCTGGGTCAAGATGGGCCTCGACACCGCCACCGAAGCGCTGCGCTGGGGGGTCAACGACCTCGGCGGAACGCTGATGGAGGAGTCGATCTCGCGCATGGCAGGGTCCGAGCACGGCGTCCGGCTGGAGCCGGAGGACCTGATCGGCGCGGCCTGGGCCGCCGGCCGTCCGGCCGCGGAGCGGGACACGCTGTACGCGATCCGGCGCCGCTACGAGCTGCCGGTGGCGGCGTAGCCGGGGGCACGCGCGACCCCACCGCGGGCGAACGACGAGCAGTAGGGAAGGCGGCGACCGCTCAGCGACCGCCGGGCGGATGGCCGCAGGGCAAAGAAGGGGTGCGGGAACAGCAACCGCCGTCGCGCGCGGACGCGGCCGCCCGTTACCGCTGCTGTTCTGCGCGGGCGGGAGTCACATCTCCTTCACGCGTTCTTCGCGCGTTCTTCACCGTTCCGTCCGCCCTGCCCTGCCACGCTGATGCCCCGGATGCGGCGCCGCGAGTTCATTGGGCTGGGGGTGGGAGGGGTCGCGGCGGTGTCGCTGGGCGCGGCCTTCTGGGACAACCTCTTCGGCTCCGCCGAGTCCCGGCCCTTGAAGCGGGGCTCCGGCTACGGGCCGCGGCGCCCGCCCGACGAGAACGGCGTGCGCCTGCCGGAGGGCTTTCGGTCACGCGTGGTCGCCCGCGGCGACGAGGCCGTCCCGGGCACGGACTACCGCTGGCACATCGCCTCGGATGGGATGGCGACCTTCCCGGACGACGGGGGAGGGTTCGTGCTCGTCTCCAACTGCGAGAACCTGACCGGCGGCGCCTCGGCATTGCGGATCGCGCCGGACGGGAGGGTGCGGGACGCGTACCGGATCCTGTCCGGCACGGCGCAGAACTGCTCCGGCGGGGGCACGCCCTGGGGCACCTGGCTGTCCTGCGAGGAGATCGAGGACGGCAGGATCTGGGAGTGCGACCCGTCCGGCCGCGAGCGGGCCCTGGCCCACCCGGCGATGGGGGTCTTCAAGCACGAGGCCGCCGCGGTCGACCCACGCGAGCGCCGCGTCTACATGACCGAGGACCTGATCGACGGCGGCCTCTACCGCTACACGCCGGAGCGCTGGCCCGACCTGTCCGCCGGCGTGCTCGAGATCGCCCGTGTGGACAAGGGCGGCACGGTCGAGTGGATCGGGGTGCCCGATCCCTCGGCCGGACTGGAGCGCACGCGCCGCCAGGTCCGCGGCAGCACGCGCTTCAAGCGCGGCGAGGGCATCTGGCTCGACGGCCACACGCTCTACGTGTCGACCACCGCCGACCATCGCGTCCACGCCTACGACACGAAGCGCGGGCACATCCGCGTGGCCTACGACGGCCTCGCCTCGGCGAGCGCGCCGCTGCTGCGGGTGGACCAGCTGACCGGCTCGCACGCCGGCGAGGTGTTCGTCTGCGAGGACATCGCGACCGACGAGATCGACATGGGCGTGATCGAGCGCGACGGCAGCGTGTCGAAGTTCCTCTCGGTCACGGGACCTCAGCACCGCGGCTCGGAGCTGACCGGCGTGACCTTCGACCCGACCGGCTCACGCGTGTACTTTTCCTCGCAGCGAGCGTTTCCGAAGAGCGATCTGCTCCCAGGCCCGGGCGCGATCTACGAGGTGACCGGGCCCTTCCGCGGGGCGGCTAGGCCCCGACCCACCTGAACGTCTATGCGATCTGCTTCGGCATAACCGGAGGCGTTTTGGCCACGCTGAGCTTCGACGCGCCGCTCGGCCCCTTCTTCGCGACCTTGCTCAACAACGCGTCGATCCCCGACCTATGGGGGCTCCGTGCTCAAGACCACGATGTTCGGGGCGATCATCGCGGTGGTCTCGTGTTACAAGGGGATGACCGCGTCGGGCGGAGCCGAAGGCGTCGGTCGCGCGGTGAACCAGGCGGTGGTGATCGAGTTCCTCGGCATCTTCGCTTTCAACTACGTCTTCACCCAGACGCTGCTGGCCACCCATCCCGAGATCTCGGTGATCAAGTGAGGAAGGCCCACACGCGCCGCGTGTTCGCCGACCTGACGGCGTGGATCGCCTCGTTCGGCGAGATCGCCAGGTTCTCGGCGCGAGTCGTCGCGGAGATCTTCGACGGCCGCGTGTTCCGCTTCTTCGGCGAGACGCTGCGCCAGGCCGGCATCCTGATACTCGGCTCCGCGATCGTGATCTGGGGCCTCGCGTTCATCCTCGGCCTCCAGTGTGGGATCGAGGGCGCCTACTTCAGCCGCAGCGTCGGCGCGCCTTCGAACGCCGGAACCTTCGCGGCGTGGTGCGACCTGCGCGAGATCATGCCGTACGCCTTCGGCTACATGATGTCGGCCAAGGTCGGCACCGGCCTGGTGGCGGAGATCGGCGCCATGCGCATCTCCGACGAGATCGACGCGCTCGAGGTGATGGGGATCTCGTCGGTCACGTTCCTCTGCGCCACGCGGCTGCTGGGGGCCTGGCTCGTGCTGCCGGCGGTCTACATCGGAGCGGTGGGCGCCGGCTTCCTGGCGTCGTATGTCGCCGTGGTGCAGCAGATCGGCGAGGTCAGTGCCGGCGGGTACTTCGTGATCTTCTGGATGTTCCAGAACCCGCCCGACCTCTTCTACTCGCTGATCAAGGGCATGGCCATGGCAACCGTGATCGTGCTCGTGGGCTGCTACTACGGCTATCACGCGTCCGGCGGCCCGGTGGGCGTCGGGACGGCGACCGCGAAGTCGATGGTGCTGAACACGGTGATGGTGCACCTGATCGGCATGATCGGCACCCAGATCTTCTGGGGCTCGAACCCGCGCGCCCCGATCGGCGGGTAGGTCAGGTCTCGAAGAAGTACGTCCCTGTGCCCTGGCCGCTCGAGAACCAGCGGCTGGTCACGGTCTTCTTGCGGGTGTAGAAGTCGACGGCGTCGGTGCCGTGGGCGTGCAGGTCTCCGAGGAACGAGTCCTTCCAGCCGGAGAAGGGGAAGAAGGCGACCGGCGCGGCGACGCCGATGTTCACGCCGATCATGCCGGCCTGCACCTCGTGGCGGAAGCGGCGGACCGAGGCGCCCGACTCGGTGAAGATCGACACGCCGTTGCCAAAGCGGGAGGCGTTCACGACGTCGATCGCCTCGTCGAGGTTGGCCGCCTGCACGACCGAGAGGACGGGTCCGAAGATCTCCTCGCGTGCGACCTCCATCTCCGGTGTCACGCCGTCGAGGATGGTGGCGCCGAGGAAGCAACCCGCGCCGTCGGCGGCCGCACGCCCGTCGAGCGCCAGCTCGGCGCCCTCGTCGACGCCGCGCTCGATCCAGCCGAGGATGCGCTCGCGGGCCTGCTCGGAGACGACCGGGCCGAGCTGGGTCTGCTCGTCGAGCCCGTCGCCGACCTTGAGCTGCTCCGCGGCCTCGCGCAGCGGAGGCATCAGCTGCTCGTGGGCCTCGCCGACCGTGACCACGACCGACCCGGCCATGCAGCGCTGGCCGGCGGCGCCGAAGGCCGACCCGATGATTCCCTGCACGGTCTTGTCGATTACGGCGTCGGGCAGCACGACCATGTGGTTCTTGGCGCCGCCGAGCGCCTGCACGCGCTTGCCGGACTTGGCGGCGCGCTCATAGACGATCCGCGCGACCGGCGCCGATCCCACGAACGACACGGCGTCGATGCCGGGATGGCCGAGAATGCCCTCGACGACCTCGCGGCCCCCGTTGACGAGGTTGACGACGCCGGGCGGGAGGTCGAGGCCGTCCAGCAGCTCGAAAGCGATCTGCTGCGTCAGCGGCACCTGCTCGGAGGGCTTGAGGATGAAGCTGTTGCCGCAGGCGATCGCGAACGGGAGAAACCAGAACGGCACCATCGCCGGGAAGTTGAAGGGGACGATGGCGGCGCAGACGCCAACGGGCTGCCGGACCGTCTCGGCGTCGACGTTGCGCGAGACGTCCTCGATGATCCGACCCTGCATCGTCGTGGGCACGGCGCAGGCGGCCTCGACCATCTCGATCATCCGGGCCACCTCGGCGCGGGCGTCGCCGATCGTCTTGCCCATCTCGAGCGTGACGGAGCGGGCCAGGTCCTCGCGGCGGCCCTCGAGCGCCTCGCGCAGGGTGAACAGCCGCCGGGCGCGCTCGATCACGGAGACGGCGCGCCAGGCGGAGAGCGCCACGCGCGCGGCGGCAACGGCCGCGTCCAGGTCGGCCGCCGAGGACAGCGGCACCCGCGCCAGGACGTCCCCTGTCGCCGGGTTTACGACCGGCAGCTGCTCCGACGAGGTAGCCGGCGTCCATTTGCCGGCGACGTAGTTGTCTAGCAAGCGGACGTTCGTGACTTCCTGCGTGGCCATGTCTCCTCCGTGCTCCGTCGCGTCACAAGGGACGCTACACGGCGGATCTGAGTGCGCCTCGCTGGCGGTGCCGCTTCGTCCAGGGCAGCGGCGCGCGGTGTGCCGGCGCGGCGCGATGGGCCACTCGCGGGGCGAGCTTGGGGCGTGGCCCCGCGGCGACCGTCGGGCGTGGCCCCGAACTGCTCCTCGGTGAGGCGTCGCGGTGCTCGGCTTCCCGGAGTTCGCGATCGACGACGAGACGCTGCCCTACGACGTCACCCGCGCGCGCTTCGCCGGCTATCGCGAGGGCCTGGGGGCTGCCTGGAACCCAGAGCTGACCGTACGCGCGATCGGCAACCGCCCGGAGACCGGCGCCCGGGCCCTCGTTGAGCTGATGCGAATGGACCCGCGCCCCACCGCGGTGCTCGCCATGAGCGACGCGCTCGCCGCCGGCGTCCTGATCGGCGCCGCCGAGCACGGCATCGAGGTGCCCGCCCAGCTGTCCGTGATCGGCTTCGACG
>JACCSF010000220.1 GCA_013813135.1 Thermoleophilaceae bacterium
GGCCAGCGCGCCCTCGAGCTGCGCGTGGCCGCCGGCGGCGCGGTGGCGGGCGCCGACCCGGGCGCGCGCGTCGACGTGTTGGTTTCGGTCCAACGCGAGCAGGGCGGGGGTCGCACCTTCGTCGCGCTGGAGAACGTGGAGCTACTCGGCCTGCGTGCGGGAGGTGGTGATCTCGCCGCGGAGGACCCCGCGGGCGCTGCGTCCACGCCGGGTGCGCTCGCCACCCTGCGCGTCAACGCCGGCCAAGCGGTCTACCTGACCGCCGCGACCAACTTCGCCCACGAGGTGCGTCTGCTGGTCCGCCCGCCCGGGGACCGCGGGCGCATAGGTGCGGCCGCCGTCGAGGAGAGCGGCTTCTAGGCCCACACTCGCCCCGGGGGCGAAGGCGGCGAGGCTCAGCCGGCCCGATCGAGCACGTCCACCGTTCCATCGTCGCGCCCCAGCAGCGCCTGCTCGGCCAGCCCGATGAACAGGCCGTGCTCCACCACGCCGGGCACCTGCTTCACGTCCCGGGCCAGCGCCGCCAGGTCGACCGCTCCGGCCCGCAGCGCGCAGTCGAGGATCAAGTGGCCCTCGTCGGTCACGTACGCCTCGCCGTCGTCACGTAGTCGCTGCTCCGCGTCGGGCAGGAGCTCCGCGAGTCGCCGGCGCGTGTCGCGCCACCCGAAGCGCACCACCTCGACCGGCAGCCTGAAGTGCTCGCCAAGTCGCGCGACCCGTTTCGAAGCCTCCGCAACCACCACGAACCGCCGCGCCGCCGAGATCACGATCTTCTCCCGCAACAGCGCCCCGCCACCGCCCTTGATCAGGGCCAGCGAGGGGTCCACCTCGTCCGCACCGTCCAGGGCAAGGTCGAGCTGAAACGTCCCATCGAGCTCGACCACCTCGAAGCCCGCCGCCCGGGCGAGCTCGTCCGTGCGCGAGGAGGCCGCCGCGGCGCGGCCAGGCGTACCGCGCTCGCCGAGCAGCTCGACCACCTTCCACACCGCCCGACCGGAGCCCAACCCGATCGTCATACCGGGCTCGACCAGCTCCACCGCGGCCGCCGCGGCGGCACCCCGGGCCGCGCTGTCGTTCACCCGACGAGCTCGGCGTTCAGCTCGATCGTCTCCACCCCGGCGAGCGCCTTCGAGACCGGGCAGTTCTGCTTGGCGCCCTCGGCGACGCGCTGGAACTCCTCATCCTCGATGCCCGGCACGGAAGCGCGCGTATCGAGATCGATGCGCGCGATGCGGGCCCCGGCGTCCCCGACCTCGAACGAAACGGTGGCCGTGGTCTCGACGCTCTCCGGCTCGTGGCCGGCGCGTCCCAGGTCTCCGGACAGCGCCATCGAGAAGCACCCCGCGTGGGCCGCGGCGATCAGCTCCTCGGGGTTCGTGCCGTCGCCGTCCTCGAAGCGCGACTGGAACGAGTACGGCCCCTCGTAGGCGCCGCTGGCCATCCGCATCGTCCCCTGACCCTCCTTCAGGGACCCCTCCCAGCGTGCGTCTGCTGTCCTCTTGGGCATCTCGATCCTCCGTTCGCGATTGTGCCCGGAAGCTACTCCGCAGCGCGCCCGCGCGGCCGTCCGACCGTCCTCTAAACTCTCACTTACGAAAGATAAGTATCGATGGAGATGCCCATGGAAACCCTGCTGTTGATCCCTGTAGACGACTCCGTCGTCTTCCCCAACATGTCCGTGACCCTCGCCGTCGACGTCGGCGATGCCGATCGCGTGGTGCTGGTCCCCCGCAAGGGCGACGAGTTCGCCAGCGTGGGCACCGTCGCCAACGTGGTCGAGCGCCACCGCCTGCCCGGCGGCGCGCAGGCGGTGGCGCTCGAGGGCTTGCACCGCGGCCGCATCGGCGCAGCGAGCACGGACCCGAGCGGCGCTCTGCGGGTGGACGTAGAGGCCCACCCCGATGACGTGCCCGTGGACGGTCGCACCCGCAACCTGGAGCGCGAGTACCGCGCCGTGGTCGAGGAGATCCTCGACCTGCGCGGCGACGACGGCCGAGTGGCCGCGTTCGTGCGATCAATCACCGAGCCCGGCGTGCTGGCCGACACCTCCGGCTACTCGCCGGACCTGACCTACGACCAGAAGATCGAGGTGCTGGAGGCGCTGGACGTGACCGAGCGGCTCGAGCTCTCGCTGAAGCTCCAGCGCGAGCGGCTCGCCGAGCTGCAGGTGCGTACGCGCATCCGCGAGGACGTGCAGTCGGGCGCCGAGAAGCAGCAGCGCGAGTACTTCCTGCGCAAGCAGATGGAGTCGATCCGCAGGGAGCTGGGCGACGACGACGCCTCGGTCGTGGAGGAATACCGCGCCAAGATCGAGGACGCCGGCATGCCCGACGAGGTGCGCGAGCAGGCCGAGCGCGAGCTGGGCCGCCTCGAGCGCATGGGCGAGCAGGGCGGCGAGGCCTCGATGGTGCGGTCCTACCTCGACTGGCTGATCGCCGTGCCGTGGTCCGGGCGCTCCGAGGAGCGGCTCGACCCCGTGCACGCGCGTGGGGTGCTCGACGCCGATCACGCCGGACTCGAGGACGTCAAGGACCGCATCGTCGAGTACATCGCCGTTCGCAAGCTGCGCCAGGAGCGCGGCATCGAGGAGGACAAGCGCTCCGGCGCCATCCTGACCCTGATCGGGCCGCCCGGAACGGGCAAGACGTCGATCGGCGAGTCGATCGCACGCGCGACCGGGCGTGAGTTCGTGCGCATGTCGCTGGGCGGCGTGCGCGACGAGGCCGAGATTCGCGGCCACCGGCGCACCTACATCGGCGCGCTGCCGGGCCGGCTCGTCCGCGCCCTGCGCGACGCAGGGACGATGAACCCGGTGATCATGCTCGACGAGGTCGACAAGGTCGGCGCCGACTGGCGCGGCGACCCGAGCGCGGCGCTGCTCGAGGTGCTCGACCCGGCGCAGAACCACGCCTTCCGCGACCACTACCTGGACGTGGAGCTGGACCTGTCGCAGGTGGTGTTCATCGCCACCGCGAACGTGACCGAGACGATCCCCGCGCCGCTGCTGGACCGGATGGAGATAATCCGTTTCGACGGCTATACGACCGACGAGAAGGTCGCGATCGCGCGCGGATACCTCTGGCCGCGCCAGCGCGAGCGCAACGGCCTGCGTGAGGACGAGGTCGGGATCGACGACGCCGTCCTGCGCCAGGTGGTGACCGAGTACACCCGCGAGGCGGGCGTCAGGAATCTCGAGCGCGAGCTCGGCACGTTGCTGCGCAAGACGGCGACCAAGCTGGCCTCGGGCCAGGTCGAGTCGCCCGTCTCGATCGGCGAGCCGGAGCTCCGTGACGCCCTCGGGCGCCAGCGCTTCTTCCAGGAGGCGGCTGAGCGCACGGCGGTGCCGGGCGTGGCGACCGGGCTCTCCGTCACCGGCGCCGGCGGCGACGTGCTGTTCATCGAGGCCACGTCCATGCCGGCCCGCCCACCCAAGGACGGCCTCGTGCTGACCGGGCAGCTGGGTGACGTGATGAAGGAGTCCGCTCGCATCGCGCTCTCCTACGTGCGCGGCCACGCCGGCGCGCTCGACATCGACGAGGACCGTTTCGACGACCGCGAGTTCCACGTGCACGTCCCGGCGGGAGCCATCCCCAAGGACGGCCCGAGCGCGGGCATCACGATGACCACGGCCCTCGCGTCGCTGCTGTCCGGACGGCCGGTGCGCCACACCGTCGGCATGACCGGAGAGGTCACGCTGCAGGGACGCGTGCTGCCGATCGGCGGGCTCAAGCAGAAGGTGCTCGCCGCTCACGCGGCCGGGCTCACCGATGTGATCCTGCCGGAGCGCAACCGCCCCGACCTGGACGACGTGCCGGAGGAGGTCCGCGAAGCGATGACCTTCCACCCCGTCATGACGGTCGATGAGGTGCTCGAGGTGGCGCTCGAGCCGCAGCCGTCGGTACTGGCCGCCTAGCGATAGGCCGGCGCCGCCCTAACCGGCGGCGTCGGCCGCCCGGCCAGCCACACTTCCCTGTGTGAGACTCAGCGCCGCCACCGTCGCCGCCCTGCTGGTCGTGCTGATCGCGGGCTGCGGCGGCGATGACGCGGCCGAGCCGAGCGGCTCCGGGGGCGGCGAGCCGGCGGCCAAGCTCACCGTGACCGTGCGCCCGGACGGCCCTGACGGCCCGGCGCGACGCCGGACGATCGAGTGCGCACGGCTCGGCCCGAATGCGCCCGAATCCGCCTGCCGCAGGCTCGCCGGCCTGACGGCGGACCAGCTGGCCCCGGTGCCGGCGGGGACCGCGTGCACCCAGATCTACGGCGGTCCGGCCGTCGCCCAGGTGCGCGGCGAGCTGCGCGGCAAGCCCGTCGACGCCCGCTTCGAGCTCACGGACGGCTGCGAGATCGAGCGCTGGGATCGCAACCGGGTCCTGCTGCACGACGCGCCGCGGGGCTAACCGGCGCCGGACCGGCGGGCGTCCCCTTGGCGCGAGCGTGGCTCGCGGCCGGGTGGCTGGGCCGGACGCTCGCGACCGGGCGCCGGGGGCACCGGGAGCGTCACGGGCGAGCCGGGCTCCAGAACGAAGGGCCGGCCGTGGTGGCTCACCTCGAGCGGGCCGCCGGAGTGGAGCTCGTAGGAAGCCTGCTCGTGTCCGACCTCGACCACCAGCCTGGAGCCGTGCAGGCAGAGGCGGAAGGCCAGCCGGCTGAGGTCCCCCGGCAGCCGCGGCGCGAAGGACAGGTGCCCGTCGTGATCGCGCATGCCGCCAAGGCCGGCGACGCACGCGATCCACGACCCGGCCAGCGACGCGATGTGCACCCCGTCGCGCGTGTTGCTGTTGAGGTCGTCGAGATCGACCAGGGCCGCCTCGGCCAGGTAGTCGTAGGCGAGCTCGACGTAACCGACCTCCGCGGCCATGACCGCCTGGGTGCACGCGGACAGCGACGAGTCGCGCACCGTGCGCCGCTCGTAGTAGTCGAAGTTGCGGAGCTTCTGCTCGTCCGTGAAGGCGTCGCCGCGCAGGTGCATGGCGAGCACGAGGTCGGGCTGCTTCAGCACCTGCTTGCGGTAGAGCTGGAAGTAAGGGAAGTGGAGGAGCAGCGGGTAATGGTCGACCGTGGCCTCGAAGTCCCACTCCTGGTGGCGGGTGAACTCGTCCGACTGCTCGTGCACGCCGAGCCGCTCGTCATACGGGATCCTCACCTCGCGCGCCGCGTAGACCCAGGCGGCGACCTCCTCGTCGTCGACGCCCAGCTCGCGCGCGCGCTCGGGGTGCCGCTCAGCGGCCTCGGCGGCCCCGAGCAGGTTCCGCTGCGCCATCAGGTTCGTGTAGATGTTGTTGTCCGAGACGGCGCTGTACTCGTCCGGTCCCGTCACCCCGTCGATCCGGAAGCCACCGCCCGGGTCGTGGTGGCCGAGCGAGTGCCACAGGCGCGCGGTCTCCACGAGCAGCTCGATGCCGGCCTCGCGCTCGAAGTCGCGGTCGTCGGTGACGTGCACGTAGCGAATCACGGCGTCGGCCACGTCGGCCGAGACGTGGAACGCCGCCGTGCCCGCCGGCCAGTAGGCCGAGCACTCCTCGCCCGCGATCGTGCGCCACGGCATCGCCGCGCCACCCAGGTTCAAAGTCCGGGCGCGCTCACGCGCGAGCGGGAGGGTCGAGTGGCGCCAATTCAGCGCGGCCGCCGCCGCGTGCGGGAGCGAGTAGGTCAGCAGCGGCAGCACGAACGTCTCCGTGTCCCAGAAGGCATGGCCGTCGTACCCGGGCCCGGTGAGCCCCTTGGCCGGGATCGCCCTGCGCTCGGCGCGGGCGCCGGCCTGCATCGTGTGGAAGATGCCGAAGCGGACGGCCTGCTGGATCTCGAGGTCTCCGTCGAGCTCGACGTCGGCGCCCGCCCAGAAGTCGTCGAGCGTCTCGCGCTGGCTTGCGAGCAGCTCGTCCCAGCCGGCGTGGCGTGCCTCCACCAGGGCGGCCTCGACCTGATCGCGCACGGCCGGCAGGGAGCGCTCGGCCGACCAGCCGTAGGCGAGGAACTTCTCCAGCCGCAGCGTTGAGCCCTCCCGCAGATCGGTTACGACGGTCACTCGCCCCAGGTCGTCCTCGACCTCGGAATGCGTGGCGGTGCCGTCCGGCCCCTCCACGGCGTGGTCCATCGCCGCCCCCACCAGCAGTCCGCTGACGCGAGTGCGGTGCACGAGCGTCACGCGCTCCTCGAGCGCTCCAGCGAACTCGTTCACGAGCGGCGCGCGCAGCGCGGCGGCCGCCCGCGGGTCCATTGAAGGCGACTCCGGCTGCACCTCGTTGGCCACCAGCTCCGACTGCACGACGATGCGCGCCGGGCCGTCGAGCGGCTCGACCTCCCAGAGAACGGCCGCCACGCTGCGCTGTACGAGCGACACCAGGCGCACGGAGCGCACGCGCACGGCCTGGCCGGCGGGCGAGCGCCACTCCGCCTCGCGCTCGAGCGTGCCGGCGCGCATGTCGAGCACGCGCCGGTGCGAGAGCAGGTCGCCGTAGCGGATGTCGAACGGCTCGTCGTCGACCAGCAGCCGGATCACCTTGCCGTTGGTCACGTTCACCACCGTCTGGCCGTCCTCCGGGAAGCCGTAGCCTGCCTCCGCGTAGGGGAGCGGCCGCGTCTCATAGACGCCGTTCAGGTAGGTCCCCGGCAGGCCGTGCGGCTCGCCCTCGTCGAACGTCCCGCGCAGGCCGATGTGCCCGTTGGAGAGCGCGAACACCGATTCCCGCTGAGCGAGCAGCTCGAGGTCGAGCACGCTCTCACGGATCTCCCAGGGATGGAGCTCGTCTGAGGGGCGGCGCGCGCTCACGAACGGTCGAGCAGCTCGGACAGGTCGGAGACGACGATGTCCGCGCCGTGCTCGCGCAGCGCCTCCGCGTGGCCGACTCGGTCGACGCCGACGACGAACCCGAAGTCCCCGGCGCGCCCGGCTTCCACGCCGGCGAGCGCGTCCTCGAAGACGACCGCCTGGGCGGGTTCCACGCCAAGCGCGCGTGCCCCGGCCAGGAACGTGTCGGGCGCCGGCTTGCCCTTGAGGTCCTCACGCTGGGCGACGACACCATCGATCAGGGCCTCGAAGAGGTCCTCGATGCCCGTCACGCGCAGCACCTCCTTCGTGTTCGCGCTCGAGGACACCACGGCGCGGCGCAGGCCGGCGTCGCGCACCGCCTCCACGTAGCGCACCGACCCCTCGTAGACCTCCACGCCCTGCTCGCGGATCAGGCGCAGCACAAGCTCGTTCTTCGCGTTGCCGAGGCCGGCGATGGTCTCAGCCCCCGGCGGGTCGTCGGGTGCCCCCTCCGGAAGGTCGATCGTGCGCGAGGCCAGGAATGAGCGCACTCCGTCCTCGCGGCGCTTGCCGTCCACATATTGGTCGTAGTCGTCCGGCGTGAACTCCCGGAACGGGTCGGGCCGCGAATGCAGGAACTCGTCGAACATCTGCTTCCACGCCGCCGCGTGCACCTTTGCGGTCTGGGTGAGCACCCCGTCGAGGTCGAACAGGCAGGCGCTTGTCCCTTCCGGCAATCCGAGCATCAGATGCTCTGCGTAAGCCCGCCGTCAACCCTGAGCGCCACGCCGGTGATGTAGCTCGCGGGCGCCGAGCACAGGAACGCGCCGGCCGCCGCGATCTCCTCGACCGTGCCGAGCCGCCCGAGCGGGACCTGCTCGCGCGCGGCCTGCTCAGCCGCGTCCAGCGACCCGTGGATCTCGGCCAGCCGGTCCGTCGAGATGCGGCCGGGCAGCAGCGTGTTGAGCGTGATGCCGTCGCCGGCGAGGCGGCGCGCGAGCAGCTTAAAGGTGGCCAGCAGCGCGCTGCGGTGGGCGGTCGAGAGCAGCAGCGCCGGGATCGGCTCGCGCACCGCGCTGGAGGACACGTTCAGGATGCGACCGAAGCCGCGCTCGCGCATGCCCGGCACCGCGTGCTCGATCAGCGCCATCGGGGCGAGGACGAGCTCACGGTAGGCGTCCTCCCACTGGTCGCGGCTGAAGTCGAGCGGCTCGCCTCCCGGCGGACCGCCGGTGTTGGTCACGAGTACGGCCGGCGGGCCGAGGTCCGCCTCGACGCTGTCGACCAGCTGCGGAGCCGCGTCGAGTTCCGTCGAATCGTGCACGTAGGGGCGGGCGCCGATCTCCGCGGCCGCCGCCTCGATGCTCTCGCGCGACCGCGAGCTGACCGCCACGGAGGCTCCCTCGGCGGCAAGCGCCTTCGCGATGCCGAAGCCAATCCCGCGTGATGCGCCAGTTACGAGCGCGACCCTGCCTTCGAGGCCGAAATCCATCGGACTCTGAGGGTAGTCTGCGCGCGTGCATTTCCGTCCGCTCGCACGTGCCGCCCCGTTCGTATTGGGTGCGGTCGCGGCGGGAGTGTGGCTGCACCGCCGGCGTGAGGAGCGCCCGGTCCTGCGCGAGCGCTCGGGCGAGATGCCGCCGCCGGTCCCGCCGGCCCCGCAGGCTCGCCACGCGGCGCCCCCGAGCCGCCCGCTCGGACGCTTCGAGCGCCCCGTCACGGCTCGCTTCACGCGCGCCGCACGCCGGCCGATCGACATCGTCACGATCGTCGACGACCTGCTCGGCGCGGCGCGCTGACGCGCGATCTGCTTGGATACTCCGTTCGCCAATTGAATTGCCGAGCCCCCGTCGTCCCGACGGCGGGGGGCGGGGGAACCACCAGCGGCCCACAGGCCGCCGGGGCGAATCGCAAGCCGCCTGTTGCGTAGCGCCACTTTCCGGCGCGAGCCCGTCAGCTCACCCCGTAGGCATCGGAAAGGGGAAAGACGTTGCAAGCGACTGTCGATGCCGTGCGCCGACCGCTGCTCGCGGGCCTGCTCGTGGTGCTCGCGCTGCTGTGCGCGCCCGCCGGAGCGTCGGCGGACGGCGGAGGCGCCCTGGCGCCCACGTCGGGCGAAGCCAAGGCCGCCGACCAGGCCGCCCCGACTCCGGTCGTGGTGAAGCGCGGCGACCGCGGCGCGGCCGTCCGCAAGGTCCAGTCGGCGCTGGGGGTCGCCGCGGACGGCGTCTTCGGCGCTCAGACCGAGCACGCGGTTAGGCGCTTCCAGAAGCGCAAGGGCCTGGCGGCCGACGGCGTCGTTGGCCCGCAGACCCGCGACGCCCTCGGCCTCGAGCCCTTCGCGCGCGGCTCCGTGGGGCGCCAGACGAGCGGCGTACAGCTTCCGCGCATGCTGCGCCTGATCGCCGAGTGCGAGTCGGGCGGCAACCCGCGCGCGGTCTCCCCGGGCGGGCAGTACCGCGGCAAGTACCAGTTCAGCGTCAGCACGTGGCGCAACCTGGGCGGCGAGGGCGATCCCGCCGACGCGGCCGAGTCAGAGCAGGATCGGATCGCGCTCAAGCTGTACCGCCGCGCGGGCAGCGCGCCCTGGCCCAACTGCCCCTAGCGAGTCACGGCGCCGCGGGCGAGCCCGCCGGGGCGCCGCGTCCCAATGCGATCACGCCGGCGAGCGTAAGCGTGCAGGCGACGCTGAGCAGGCCGTAGACCAGGGCATCCGAGGTGGCGTCCGCGAGGGCGCCGCCCGCGCCGCCGCCGAGGACGTGACCAAGCGACCACGCCAGGTTGCCGATCGAGAAGGCAAGCGCCTGGTCGAGCCCGGCCTTCTGCGACGAGTCGGACAACATGGCCATGGCGGGTGCCCAGAACGTCCCGAGCGCGGCCACGACCACCACGAGGCCGGCCGCGAGCAGCAGCACAGTGCCGGGCAGGGGCATGAGCACGGCCATCACGGCGGCCCCGGCCAGCCCGGCCCGGATCGGCGCGAGCCGCCCGTGACGATCGGACAGGCGCCCGGCCGTGGGGCTGATCAGCGCCTCGACGGCGGCCGCGACGAGGAAGACGGCGCCGACCGCGGCGCCGCTGGCTCCCAGGTCGTCCAGGTGGAGCGGTACCAACACCTCGAGCGCGCCGGCGAAGACGGCCGGCAGCGAGAACAGCCAGAAGCCGGCCAGCACGTCGCGCCGGGTGAGCGCGCGCAGCACCACCCGCGTCCCTGGGACCGGCTCCGGCGGCACGCCTGGCGTCGTCCAGGCCCACACCGCGAGGGTGATCGCGACCACGGAGACCCCGCTGAACACAACCTCCTGGCCGACCACGGTCGCGGCGCCACCGAGCACCGGTCCGAACAGCACGCCGACGATCGCCGCCGCAAGGGCCGAGCCGATCAGCTCGCCGCGGCGCTCGGCCGGAGCGGCCGAGACGAGCCACGCCATCCCCGCCGACCACATGCAGGCGCCGCCGATGCCCTGCACGAAGCGCGCGGCGTCGAGCACCTCGATGCTGTTGGCGAAGGCGAAGACCAGGCTCGTGACGCCGAGCAGGGAGAGGCCGAGCAGGAGGGTGGGCTTGACCCCCCAACGCGCCGCCAGCCAGCCCCCCGGAACGCTGCCCACGAACGTGCCGGCCGGGTACGCGGCGGTGAGCACGCCCGCCGCCGTCTTGGACAGTCCGAGCTCGTCCGAGAAATGGGGCAACAGCGGCGCGACGGCGGCGAAGAACATGGTGTCCACAAGCACGACCGCCGAGACGAGCAGGAACAGCCGGCGCATGACGACGACTCTACTTTCGACAGAATGGCGGGCCGATGCCGACCCTCCGCGACGAGCTCGACGACTGGCTGCGCATCCCGTCGGTGTCGACCGCCGGGGGGGATACCGCCGCGCTCGGGCTCGCGTGCGACTGGGTCTGCGAGCGCATCGAGGCGGCCGGCGGCAGCGCGGAGGCGGTGCGCGTGAGCGGTGGCCATCCGATGGCCGTCGGCGAGCTGCGCGCCGCGCGGCCCGATGCGCCGACCGTGCTCTCCTACGGCCATTACGACGTGCAGGCGGCCGGGCCGCTCGAGCTCTGGGAGAGCCCGCCATTCGAGCCGACCGAGCGCGACGGACGCCTCTACGCGCGCGGGGCGGCCGACGACAAGGGCAACTTCCTGCCGCTACTGCACGTGGCGTGCGAGCTGGCCCGCGCCGGCGAGCTTCCGGTGAACGTGCGCTTCCTGGTCGAGGGGGAGGAGGAGGTCGGCAGCCAGTCGGTGCTGGAGCGCCTGCAGACCGGCGAGGACGACGCCGACTGCGCGATCGTGTTCGACTCGCTGATGGTCGACGAGCGCACGCCGGCGATCACGCTCGGCACGCGCGGCCTTGCTCAGGCCGGCATCGAGGTGCGGACGGCTCGGCGCGACCTGCACTCGGGTCTCTACGGCGGCGCGGTGCTGAACGCGGCGCACGTGCTGATGGCGATGCTCGCCGAGGTCGCCCCGGACGCGGACGGCCGCGTGCGTTCGGAGCTGAGCGCCGGCGTGGCGCCGGTCGCCCCCGAGGAGCGCGAGTCTTGGGAGCTGCTACCCCAGGGCGGCCGCGCCATCGCGGAGGTCGGCGGGGTGGAGGTGGCGCCCGGAGCGGGCGAGGAGCTCTACGAGCGCACCGGCGCGGCCGCGGCGGTCGACGTGAACATGGTCGAGGTCGGCGAGCCGCGCACGATCGTGCCCTCGGTGGCGCGCGGGCACGTGAGCGTGCGGCTTGCGCCCGGGCAGAAGGGCGCTCAGATCGGCGCCGAGCTCGAGCGGCTGCTGCGGGCGGCCGCCCCGCCGGGCGCCGAGGTCGCCATCGAGCTGGAGGTGGCCGACCCCGCGCTTTTCGACGCGGGCCATCCAGCGCTGCGCCTCGCATCCGGCGCGCTCGAGCGGGCCTGTGGAACGGCGCCCGCGCTCGTCAGGATCGGCGGCACGCTGCCGCTGCTGGCCGTGCTCGCCGAGCGCGGGATCACCGCGATCGTGAGCGGCTTCGCGCTCCCAGACGACGCCTTCCACGCGCCCAACGAGAGCTACCGGCTGGAGAGCCTGCGCCTGGGCGAAGCCGCGGCGCGGGAGCTGTACCGGGCGCTGGCGGAGCTGCCGGTCGGCTGATCGGCGCGGCCGCGGGGCCCGCGGCCCGGGCGGGGCCCGGCGCAAACAGCGGCAACCCGGGAGGCTCGAGCCGAGTGTGGGCCCCGAAACCCGGGATATAGCCGGGCTTGGCGGCCCACACGGCCGAGCGGCCCTGGTTGCTGCAGTTCGCCGCGGTTCGACCCGGTCAGCGCAACCGCAGCCGGTGGACCTGCACGCGCGGGCTGCGCGAGCTGGTCGTGCTGCGCACGTGCCAGCGGCCGGCGCACGCCCGCGCCAGGAACTCCTCCGCGGGCCGGCGGCCCGGGTCGGCGATCAGCACCCGCCCCTTCCGGTCCACGAGCCGCGGCAGCAGCTCCAGCAGCTGTTCGGCGTTGCGCGGCTCGTAGAGCACGTCGGAGGCGATCACGTAGCGCCAGGGAGCTCGCTCGAGGATCGCGTCGGGCTCGCGCCAGGACACCCGCGCGGTCTCGACGGCCACCTCGTTGAGCGCCGCGTTGGCGGCCACGGCCCTCACCGCGTCGGCCGACCAGTCGGTGGCCAGCACGCGCCCTCCCGCGAGCGCGGCGGCGATGCTCGGCAACCCCAGCCCGCAGCCCAGCTCGAGCACGCCGGCCCCGCGCAGCGAGCGGCGGGCGACGTCGTGGGCCAGCGCTACGGCACTCGTCCACAGCTCGGCCCAGTACGGCAGGAACTCCTCGTTTTCGAAGCCCTCCTCGCTGAGCAGCGCCTCGGCGTCGCGCGGCCGGGTCAGGGCGACCTCGCCGACCGGGAGCGCGATCCGCTCCTCGATCGAGTCGATCACGTGGTCCGTCCGGCCTCCTCGGCGGCGCGCTCCGCGGCCTCGAGCTGGCGCTCGATCAGATCGAGTCCCGAGCCCCAGAAGCCGGGATCGGACAGGTCCACGCCCACGATCCGTCCCAGCTCCTGGGGCGGCCGGGAGCCGCCCGCGCGCAGCAGCTCGAGGTAGGAGGCGACGAAGTCCTCGCCCTCCTCCTCGTAGCGCCGGTAGACCGACAGCGCCAGCAGGTGCCCGTAGGCGTAGGCGTAGACGTATCCGGGCGTGTCGACGAAGTGGGGGATGTAGGACCACCAGATCCCGTAGTCATCGTGCACGTCGACCGCGTCCCCGAGCAGGTCGGCCTGCGTGGCGAGCCAGACCTCCGCGAAGCGCTCGGGCGCCAGCTCGCCCTCCTCGCGTCGCGCCGTGTGGACGGCGTGCTCGAAGCGGTTGATGGCCACCTGGCGGAACACGGCGCCCACCGCGCCGTCGAGCGAGCCGGCCAGCAGCGACAGCCGCCCGGCGGCATCCGGAGCGCGCTCCAGCAGGCGCTCGAGCACGATCGTCTCGCCGAAGATCGAGGCGGTCTCCGCCAGCGTGAGTGGGGTGGTGAACTGGAAGATTCCCTGCGGGCGCGCGAGCGCCGCGTGCACGCCGTGGCCGAGCTCGTGTGCCAGCGTGAGCACGTCGTAGGGACGCGCGGTGTAGTTGAGCATCACGTACGGGTGACGCGATGGCACGGTGTACGAGCAGAAGGCGCCGCCGCGCTTGCCGGGCCGCGGCGGGGCGTCGATGTAGCCGTCGGCGAAGAACCCCACAGCCACTTCGCCGAGCTCGGGCGAGAAGCCCGAGTAGCAGTCGAGCACGATCGCGCGGGCCTCGTCGTACGGGATCTGCTCGTCGGTGTCGCTCAGCGGGGCCATGCGATCCCAGTAGGCGAGTCGGTCGAGGCCGAGCAGCCGAGCTTTGAGCCGGTACCAGCGGCGGGCGAGCTCGTAACGGGCCGCCACTGCCTCGATCAGCGCCTCCACGGACTCATCGCTCGCCTCGTTGGCGAGGTTGCGCGAGGCGAGCCAGTGCGGGTAGTCGCGCAGGCGGTCCTTGGTCGCCTTGTCGGCCAGCAGCGTGTTGAACAGGTACGCGCGCGTGCGCACGCCCGGGCGCAGCGCCTCTGTCGTGGCCCGCGCCGCCTGCTCGCGCAGCTCGCGGTCGGGGTGCTGCATCCGGCTGAGGGCGAGCTCGAGCGAGGTCGGCTCCTCGCTGTCGGGCAGCGCGACCTGGACGGCCGAGATCTGCTCGGTGAACAGCCGCCGGAAGGCAGACGAACCCGTCACGTTCAGCTCGGTCATCACCCGCTCCTCGGGCTCGGTGAGCTGGTGCGGGCGGTAGCGCCGCAGGTTGCGCAGGTGGTGGCGGCAGAAGTCGAGGCCGTCGGCGGCAAGCAGCCGCTCGGCACGCTCGTCCGGCAGCTGGTTCCACTCGAGCTCGAAGAAGAGCAGCCGCGTCTCGATCGCCGCCCCGAGCTCGTGCGCTCGCTGGATCACGGCCCCGCGCGCCGGGTCGGTGGTGTCGAGCGTGAAGCTCAACATCGCGTACGAGCCCGCACGGCCGGCGAGGTCGGAGATCGCGGCCAGCTCGTGCATGGCGTCGGCGAGGCCTTCGGGACCCAGCTCCGCGACCTGGCCGCGGTGATGCTCGGCGAAGGCGGCCGCCCGCTCGCGCGCCTCGTTGAGCAGCTCCTCGACGCCGGCGGGGCCCTTGGCCTCCACGAGCGGCTCGAGGTCCCAGGCGGCGGCCTCCAGCGCGGGATCCACTGTCGTGCTCACACCCGCGAGACTAGAGAAGCAAATGGCGCTTTCGCCCACCCCCCTCGAAGAGGCTCCGCCGGCGCTCGCTCCCGGCCGGCGGCTGCTGCTCAAGCGCGAGGACGCCCACGAGCTGGGGGCGTTCAAGTGGCGCGGGGCCCTCCCTTCGCTGGAGCGCTACCGGGACGCCGGGGCCACGGCGGTGGTCACCGCCTCAACCGGCAACCACGGCGCGGCCACCGCGTGGGCAGCCCAGCTGACCGGGCTGCGTGCGGTGGTCTACGTGCCGGAGCAGGCCAGCCAGGCCAAGCTCGAACTGCTCGAGCGACTCGGCGCGGACGTGCGCCACGCGGGCGCCGACGTGGACGAGGCCAAGGACGAGGCGCGCGCGCACGCCGAGCGAGACGGGCTGCCCTTCTTCGAGGACGGCGCCGAGCCGGCGCAGTTCGGCGGCTACGCCGCCATCGGCCGGGAGATCGTCGAGCAGGTCGGCGAGCGTCCGGCCCTCACGATCGTTCCGGTCGGCAACGGCGCGCTGCTGATCGGCGTCGCGCGCGGGCTCGGTGGCGACGGGGCACTAGGCGTGGTCTCGGCGGGGGCGCCGGTGATGGCGCTGAGCGTGGAGGCCGGCCGGCCGGTCGACTGCGGCCCGCCCGCCACGTTCGCCGACGGCTTGGCGGTGCGCGTGGCCGTGCCGCTGGCGGTCGACGAGCTGGTGAAGCTCGGGACGCCGTTCGTTTCGGTCTCCGAGCGCTCGATCGCTCGCGCGCTGGGCGCTTTCGCGGCCGCGGGCATCCGGGTGGAGGGCTCCGCGGCGGCGGCGCTGGCCGCGCTCGAGACGATCGAGCCGCCGAGCGGGGCCGTCGTGCTGGTGGTGACCGGGCACAACATCGACGACGACCTGCACCGGCGCGCGGTCGAGGAGCCGGACAGCTTCGCGGACTAGCGCGCGGCGGTCTTGCGCTTGCGCCCGCCGCCCTGGCCCTTGACGGTGCCGTTTCCCTTGCCCTTGCCGTCGCCGGAGCCCTTGCCGTCGCCAGAGCCCATCCGCGCGAGCGTCTCCTCCAGGGCGGCCATCAGGTCGGGTGCCGGCTTTGGCTGCTTCGGCTCGGCCGGCGCCTTGACGGTCTCGCCCTTCTGCTTGGCCTTGACCACACGCTTGAGCCGCTCGCGGTAGCAGTCCTTGTAGCGCTCGGGATCCCAGTCGACGGCCAGCGCCTCGATCACCGCCACGGCCTGGTCGATCTTCTTCTTGGCGGGCTTGCGGCCGCCGGGGGCGATGCCGTCGGTCGGCCGCACCTCGTCGTGGAACCGCAGCGTGGTCAGCGACAGCCGGCCGTCGCGCGGTCGCACGAGCGCCAGGTACTCCTTGGTCCGCATCACGAAGCGCCCGAGCGCCGCCCGGTCGGTGGACTCCATCACCTCCACCAGCAGCCGGTATGCGCGCAGCGTGCCCTCGCTGTCCCCGAAGGGCAGCAGGAACCAAGGATGGTCGAAGTAGATCGGGTCAACCTCGCCCATGTCGACGAATGCCTCGATGTCGATCGTCCGGGTCTTGCGCGGCTGGACGGCGGCCAGCTCGAGGTCGGTCAGCATGACCTGCTTCCCGTCGAGGTCGAACCCGCGCGCCACCTCCTCCCAGTCCACCTCCGCGTCCTCCTTCGAGCAGAAGCGGCGCTGCTCGATCGGAGCGCCGTCCCTGCGGTGGAGCTGGCGGAAGTGCAGGTCGAGGTCGCGCGCCGCGCTGGTCAGGCTGACCGGCACATTGACGAGGCCGAACGAGAGCGAGCCGTTCCAGAGCGTGCGGGGCATGCTCAGGACCCCTTCCCGAGGCTCGCCTGAAGGGCCGCCGCCAGATCGGGGGCCTCGTCCTCGGTCTCGGGCTCGGCGGGCCCCACATCCTCGCCCTTGGCCTTGCGCTTGATCAGGTCGACCACGGCCTCGCGGTAGGTGTCCTCATAGTCGGTCGGGTCGAACTTTCGGTGCAGCGACTTGACCAGCTGCCCGGCCATCTCCACCTCGCGCTTGGTCGGGCGCTTGCCCGGCGACGGCATGTCCAGGTCGTCGGCCTGAACGACCTCGTCATGGAAGCGCATGGTGTGGAGCGTCAGAACCCCGTCGAGCGTGCGAACGGCCGCGAGGTACTCGCGGTCGTGGAACGTGAAGCGGCCGATGCCCACGCGGCCCGTTTGCTCCAGCGCGGCGAGGAACAGGCGGTATGCCTCGGCGTCGTCGCGGCAGCCCACGTAGTAGGCCTTCTCGAGGAAGATCGGGTCGATCTCGCCCTCCGGGACGAAGTCCTCGATCTCGATCACCTTCCCGCGCGCGCCCGCCGCCGCCTTGACCTCGTCCTGCTCGAGCACCACGTACTCGTCGGGTGTGACCTCGTAGCCCTTCACGACCTGCTTGTAGGGCACCTCCTCGCCCTCCTTGGAGCAGAGCCGCTTGTGCTCGATGCGGGCGCCGTCGCTCACGTGCACCTCGTGGAAGCTGACGGTCTTCGACTCGGTCGCGGAGTAAAGCTTCACCGGCACGTGCGCCAGACCGAAGCTGATCGTGCCGTTCCAGATCGACTTGGGCATGCGTCTCCGCTACCCGTCCGCGCGCGTCGCTACTCCGCCGTCGCGGCGTAGCTCTCGCTGCCCATGATGTGCAGCGACACGTACGGCTCGTCGCCCACAACCCAGCTGTCGTGGCCCGGCGGCACATAGAAGAACTCGCCGGCACGCATGACCCGCTCGGAGCCGTCCTCCATCTTCACCGCCGCCTCACCCGACAGCACGAGCCCGACGTGCTCCACCTGGCAGAGGCTCTCCCCGCCGGCCGCTCCCACGTGCTTCGACCAGCGCCAGCCCGGGTCGTAGGTGGCGCGCCCGAGTGTCATCGGACCCACCTCGTAGACCTCGAAGCGACCCTTCTCGAAGGTGCGCGTCTCGGTGGGCCGGTCGAAGGGGAGCAGGATCAGGTCCATGGGGGAGGTCTAGCGGTTGCGCACGAGCTGCAGCGCGTACTCGGGCCACCAGTGGCCTGCCGGCGGCGCGCCGGCACGGCAGGAGCCGTCGCTCGCGCCGGGCCGCTTGACCCACAGGTAGGCGTCAACCTCGCGCTGCCCCGTGTTGGTGGACGGGCTGCGCCCGACGGCGCGCCCTGGCGGGTTGCACCACTTGGGGCCGCCCGGGTCGTCCTCGAGGGTCGGGCCGTTGCCGTTGCGGCTGGTGTCGATCACGAAGTGGGCCCCCCCGAGCCGCCGCGACAGCGCGCGGCCGTACTCGATCACCGTGCCGGTGCGGAAGAAGTTGCTGACGTTGAGGGCGAAGCCGTCGGCGTGCTCGATGCCCGACCGGCGCAGCGGCCCCACGAGGCCACCGACCGGGCGGACCCAGCCCGGGTTGCCGGCGTCGAGATAGACGGCGACGTTGGGAAGCGCGGCGAACGTCTTCACGGCGTCGGCGAGCAGGGCGTAGCGCTCGGCCTTCGACGCGGCGGACAGGCAGCTCTCCGTCACGGCCTGGGGGATGGCGTCAGGCTCCAGGATCACGGCGGCCCGGCGCGAGCCGATCCCGCGCGCAAAGCGGCGGACCCAGGCACGGTAGCCCTCGGCCGAGCCCGATCCGCCCGCCGAGTAGCTGCCGCAATCGCGGCCGGGCACGTGGTAGGCCACCAGCAGGGCGGCTCGGTTGGCCCTGGCGGCCTTCTGAGTGGCCGCACGCACGCGGGAGGTCACCTCGGCCTCGTCCGCGAGCCACTCCGCCGTCGGGCGCTTCGCCAACCGCGCCATGGCGGCGGCGTCCCCGGCCCGGCCCTGGGAGCGCCAGCGCGACGCCTGGAGCGCAGCGGGGCTCTGGGGATCGACGTAGAGGGCCCGTCCCGTCAGCGGGCTGAGGCTCTTCGTCGCCGCCTCACTCTGCTTGGCGGGCTTGCGCGCGGGGGCGTCCTGCTCGTCGGACGAGCAGCTCATCAACCCCACCAGGAGGGGGAACAGCGCGACCGCTCTGAGCGCCCCGCGGCGACCTGGACGTACCGCCCACACCCAGTCGAGCATAGACAGAGGCCCACACCCAGTCGAGCATAGACAGAGGCGGCGGCTTCGGGGCGCCAACCGCAGCTACCGCCGGTCGTGTCCGTCCGTCCAATCTGTCCCAAGCGCTTGACGCCCGGCCTGGACCGTTGTACCAAGGTTATGACGCAGTTTTTCAATCGGCGCCGCCGAATCTCCTCGCCAACAGCGCCGGGAGCGCCCAAAGCCTCAACGCTGACCCCTCCGACGACCCCGCGAATCGCGGGGTCGACTTAACGCTGATCGCACCCGAAACCGCCTTCACCCTTGTCTGCCACCACTTACGACTACGAGCGCCATAGCCAGATAGCCGGGCCTCTTACGGAGCCGCCCGCGTCTGGGCCATACCGCGTGCAGTTCCGCCGGCTCGAGGGCGCGCAGCCGGTTCGCAGCACGCTGCTCGTGCTGATCGCGCTGCTCTTCGTGGGCGGGTTCCTGGTGTGGCTGATGCTGCCGGGCCACTGGCCCCGCATGGGCGACGACGTGCTCGTGAACGTCGCCTCCATCATCGTGACGGCGACCACGGGGATCATCGGTTGGTTCGCGTTCCTGAACGTCGGTACCCTCTGCCGGGCCACTCTGCTCGCGCGTGATCCGGTGCCCGTGCGGCCGCCGGACGGACAGCGCGTTGCGTTCCTGACCACGATCGTCCCGCAGGCGGAGTCGCTGGAACTCGTGCGGCCCACCCTCGAGGCGGCGCTCAAGATCCGCCACAACGGCCGCCTGGACGTCTGGCTGCTGGACGAGGGCGACGACCCGGACGTGAAGCGCATGTGCGCCGAGCTCGGGGTGAACCACTTCAGCCGCCGCGGTGTGGAGCGCTGGAACCAGCCGACCGGCAACAACCGGGCCAAGAGCAAGCACGGCAACTACAACGCGTGGCTCGACCAACACGGCGAGCGCTACGACTTCATGCTCGGCGTCGACCCCGACCACGTCCCGCTGCCCAACTTCGCCGAGCGGTTGCTCGGGTACTTCAGGGATCCCGACGTGGCCTTCGTGGTCGGACCGCAGGTGTACGGCAACTATCGGGGCTTCGTGGTCCGCGCGGCCGAGTCGCAGCAGTTCCTGTTCCACTCGCTGCTCCAGCGCGCCGGCAACCGCTCGCGCACCCCGATGCTCGTGGGGACCAACAACGCGTTCCGCCTGGACGCTCTGCGCCAGATCGGCGGATTCCAGGACTCGATCACCGAGGACATGGCCACGAGCCTGGTCGTCCACACGGCCCGCAACCCGGAGACCTCGAAGCGCTGGACGTCCGTCTACACGCCTGACGTGGTCTCCGTCGGCGAGGGGCCGGCCTCGTTCACCGACTACTTCAGCCAGCAGGACCGCTGGTCGCGCGGCACCGACGAGGTGCTGGCGACGCGCTTCTGGCGGTCGGCGCATCGGCTCAGCCCACGGGCGCTCGTCCACTACCTGCTGCTCACGTGCTACTACCCGACCGCCGCGATCGCATGGATCCTGGGCGCCGTCAACTCCATCCTCTACTTCGCGCTGGGTGCCGGCGGAGTGGTCGTGCCGGCGCAGCTGTGGCTGATGCTGTATGTCGACGCCGCGGCCCTCCAGGTGGGCCTCTACTTCTTCAACCGCAGGCACAACGTCAGCCCGCACGAGCGCAAGGGCTCCGCGGGCGTGGCCGGGATGCTGGTCTCGGCGCTCTCGGCGCCGATCTACGCGGCCTCGCTGGCCGCGGTGGCGGCACGGCGCTCGCATGGCTTCGTGACCACGCCCAAGGGCGACGCGGGCACGCGCGACACGGTCATCACCTTCCGCAAGCACCTGCTCTGGGCGCTGGTCTTCGGTGTCCCGGTGCTGTTCTCGTTCGTGCTCGGCCATCACCACTTCTCAATGCGCGCGTGGTCGTTCGCGTCGCTGGTCGTGTGCCTGCTGCCGGTGGCCATCTGGCGAGTGGAGCTGATGCGCGAGCGGCGCGCCAAGCGGGCGACGGAGCCAAAGCCAAAGCGGCGCGAGGAGCCCGCTCCGGTGCGACGCGAGGGGCCCGCTCCGGCTCGGCGCGAGCGCCTGCGGCCCGTGCCGGATCTGCCCCGCGAGCCGGTGC
>JACCSF010000234.1 GCA_013813135.1 Thermoleophilaceae bacterium
CCCCCCCCGGGCAGCAGGTGACGGCGGTCGACGCGTCGCATGGCCGCACGGTATGGCGGATTTGCAGGCCTTTTGTAGCCGAGTCATGTAGATGGCGTGAACCGGCTGTGAAGGGGTACACGCCACGCATGAGGGTCATCGACTGCGATTGCGGGCAGACGCTGCGGGCGGCGAACGACGACGATCTCGCCACCGAGGTGCGCGAGCACGCCGACGAGGGCCATCCGGACATGCAGCTCACGGACGATCAGGCGCGTGAGCTGGTGGTGGACCGGGCCTACGAGGCGAGCGACAGCTAGCCGGAGCGCTCGCGCGGCGGTGCGCGGCGAGCCGCGCCGCAGCATCCAGCGTGCCAGCTCCGGGCGGCAGCGCCCGGCTGAGGACGTAGCCCTGGGCCATGGTGCAGCCCAGCTCGTGCAGGCGGTTCAGGATCGGCTCGCTCTCGACGCTCTCGGCCACGACCCCCAGGCCCAGGTTGCGGCCCAGGTCGATCGTCGAGCGCACGATCGTGGCGTCGTCCTCGTTGGTCGCCATCGCCATCACGAACGAGCGGTCGATCTCGATCTGGTTGATCGGAAGGCGCTTGAGGTGATCTCGAGCTCCAGGCGCGCGGCGTCGAGCTCCCAGGCGTCGAGCAGGCCCTTCACCTGGGCGGGGAACTCCACGTCGAGCAGGTTGTGCGTGGAGACGTTGACCGCCACGGCCAGCTCGAGCCCTCGCGCTCCCAGCTGCGGCACTGCCTGAGCGCCTCGCCGATCACATAGGTGAATATCGGCGTACTACAGGAAGGCCTGTAGCGCGGTGGCCGCCCCGGCAACCACGAGGATCGCGCCGATTCCGCGCAGGAGCTGTTGCTCGCCCAGCCTGCCGGTGAGGCGAGCGCCCAGGACGGCGCCGGGAATGGAGGCGGCGGCCCCGACGGCCAGGACCATCCAGTCCACGCCGCCTGGCACGTGGCCCACCACGCCGGCCACGCCTACCCAGAACCCGACGGCCAGGTTCGTGCCGACCGCCCGCGCCGGCGCCTCCCCGACCCAGCGCAGCAGGGCCGGCATACGCAGCGAGCCGAGAATCAGCCCGACCAGGCCGCCCAGGAGCCCGATCAGCGCGCCCGATACAACGGCTGCGCGCACGTCCAGGCCGTCGCGCTCAGCGCCGTCGCCGCGCGGCTGCGGCTTTCTGCGCAGCAGGTCGACGCCGAAGTAGAGGAGCGTGGCTCCGATCACGAGCAGCAGCGCGGTGTCCGGGATCGCACCCGAGATCAGGCCGCCGACCACGGCGCCGGCCATCGAGGGTGGGGCCATCCAGGCGAACAGGCGCCAATTGATGCGCCCGGCGCGGATATGGGCGACGGCGGCGGCAAAGGCCGCCACGCCGGAGATGCCGATGTTCGCGCCAGCCCCCGCGGCGGGCGAGGCCGCCACGAGCAGGACCGCCGGCAGGCGGATATTGCCCAGCACGAGCCCGACGGCCCCGCCGGCGAAGGCGACGACGAAGCACCAAACGCAGAGGGCGGCCAGCTCGAGCGGGTCCATCGGCAGCGGCAGTCTTGCGCTTTGGCGAGTTGTGAACGGGTCCGGCCCTCGGCCTCGCACCGGCAAAAAAGGCACAAGTGAGAATCATTCTCACTTGTGTATCCTGCGCCCATCGTGCCCTCGCCCCGCGCCTCCGTCGTCGCCCTCCTGGCTGCCGCCGCCGCGTCCGTTCTGGTGGTCGCCGCCGGCTGCGGCGATGAAGGGGGAGGGGCGAACGGGACGAGCGTGAGCGCGGTCGCCACCACCACCCAGGTCGCCGACCTGGTGCGCAACGTAGGCGGCAGCCGCGTGGCCGTCGACGGCATCCTGCCGGCGAACGCCGACCCCCATGGCTACGAGCCGCGTCCGAGCGACGCCGCCGCGCTCACCGATGCCGACGTCGTGTTCCAGGCGGGAGGCGACATCGACGAGTGGCTCGACGAGGTGGTCGACAGCGCCGGGGGCCACGCCGAGCGCGTCACCCTGATCGACTCGGTCACGACGGTCGAAGGCGAGGACGAGCACGGCGAGGAGACCGATCCGCACTGGTGGCAGGATCCGCGCAACGCCATCCTCGCCGTCGCGGCGATCCGGGGCGCGCTGGTCAGGGCCGACCCCGACGGCCGCGCCGGCTACGAGCGCCGTGCGGCCGGCTACTCGGGCAAGCTGCGGCGGCTCGACGCAGAGGTGGCGCGCTGCATCGACCAGGTCCCCGCCGGCAAGCGCAAGCTGGTGACCACACATGACGCGCTCGGCTACTTCGCCAACCGCTACGGGATCGAGGTGATCGGCGCCGTGATCCCCGCCTTGTCCACCCAGGCCCAGCCGTCGGCGAAGGACGTGGGGGAGCTGGTCGACCAGATCAAGAGCGAGGGCGTCGAGGCGATCTTCCCCGAGGCGTCGCTCTCGCGGAAGCTCGAGCAGGCGATTTCCCGCGAGGCCGGCGCCGAGGTCGGGGGACAGCTCTGGGCCGACACGCTCGGGCCCGAGGGCTCGAGCGGCGAGACCTACCTCGACGCGGTCCGGGCCAACGCCGGCACGCTCGCCGAGGGCCTGTCCGGCGGCAGCGTGACCTGTAGCTTCAGCCGCTGACGGCCGGCTCGGGCTCCGCCGGGCGCTGCTCGGCGTCACGGCGGTCGAAGAAGTCGCCGCCCTCGATGCTGATCGGCGGCAGCACGCGCCCGAGTCACCCCGGCATCCACCACGCGGCGCGCCCGAGCAGCGTCATCACCGCGGGCACGGCGAGGCAGCGCACGACGGTGGCGTCGATGGCGATCGCCACGGCTAGACCGACGCCGAACTCCTTGACGACCGCGTTGCCGTTCAGCACGAAGCTCGAGAACACGCAGACCATGATCAGCGCTGCGGAGGTGATCACGCGGCCGGTCGAGGCGAGGCCGTCCACGACCGCCTTGTGGGGGTCGTCGTCCTGCTTGTAGTGCTCCTGGATCTGCGTCAGCAGGAACACCTAGTAGTCCATCGACAGGCCGAACAGGATCGCGAACATGAGCAGCGGGACGTAGCTCGCGATCGGGACCGAGCCATCGAGCCCGATCAGCTCCGCGCCGTGGCCCTCCTGGAAGACGAACGTGACCACGCCGTAGGCGGCTCCCACCGACAGCAGGTTCGCCGCGGCCGCCTTCAGCGGGAGCAGCACGGACCGGAAGGCCATCAGCAGCACCACGAAGCTGAGCCCGACCACGATCAGGATCATCTGCGGCAGCTTGTCGCTGATGCGGGCAGCGAGGTCGATGTAGCCGGCGGTCTGGCCGCCCGCGAAGACGGTGAGGTCGGTGCCCTTGGTGGCGTCCGGGACCACCGAGTCGCGCAGGCGGTTGACCGTGTCGACCGTGTCGGGCGACGAGGGAGCCGTCTTGGCGACCGCGGTGAACACCGCCACGGTGCCCTTGGGATCCACCGTGGCCTGCGACACCGACTTGATGCCCGGGTCCTTCTTGATCGCGTCCTCGAGGCTCGTGAGGCGCGTGTCCGTCGCCGGTGACTCGGCCAGCTTCTTCTGCTGAGCGAGCTGCTGCGTCGACGAGGCGGTCTGCTGCTGGACCTGCTGCTCGGCCTGGGCCTGCGGGACGCCCTCGGCGATCAGCTGCTGCTCCTGGGCGGCGATCTGCTGCTGCTGTTGGGCCTGCTTGTCGTTGATCTGGTTGAGCTGCTTCTGGTCCGGCTTGGCCTTCGAGCCGAGATCGACGCCGATCAGCAGCGGCCCGTTCGCTCCCGCGCCGAATCCCTTGGCGATGAGGTCGTACGCCTGGCGCGCCGTGG
Organism: Thermoleophilaceae bacterium; assembly: GCA_013813135.1. Classification (GTDB taxonomy): domain Bacteria; phylum Actinomycetota; class Thermoleophilia; order Solirubrobacterales; family Thermoleophilaceae; genus JACVRW01. The sequence continues at coordinate 3,795 of JACCSF010000234.1, forward strand.
TGTCCTTCGGCAGCTCGCCGCTGTCCGAGGAGCCGAGGTTGAGGTTCAGGACCGGGATGGAGAGCGCGACGAGGATGCCGCGGGGAGCAGCGTGGTCGCCGCCATCACGGCGACCAGCACGGCGACCGCGGCGCTGTAGCCCATGTTCCCGACGAAGGGGATGCCCGAGGCCAACAGCGAGACCAGCGCGATCACGACCGTGATCCCGGCGAAGACGACGGCGCCGCCCGCCGTGGCGGTGGCGCGCGAGATCGACTCGCCCATGTCCATGCCGGCGCGCAGCTGGAGCTTGTGCCGGGTGACGATGAACAGGGCGTAGTCGATCCCGACCCCGAGCCCGATCATCGTGGCGAGCGTGGGGGCGACGCTCGGCACGTCCACCACGTGCCCCAGCAGCTTGATCAGCGCGAGCGACGCGACCAGCCCCAGCACCGCGGTCACGATCGGCAGCAGCATCGCCGTGACCGTGCCGAAGGCGAACAGCAGGATCACGACCGCCGCTGCCAGGCCGATCGCCTCGCTCGACTCGGTGTTCGACTCCGACACCGCCTGGCCGAGGTAGCCGCCCGTCGCGACCGTCAGGCCGCCATCGGTCGCCGGGCTCTCGGCGTCGATGATCGCCTCGGCGTCCTCGTCGGTGAGGTCGGACGGCCCGTCCTTGAGCGTGACCGAGATGTACCCGATCTTCTTGTCCTTGCTGAGCGCGACCTTGCCGGCCTTGCCGAGCGGGCTGACCGCGCGCTCGACGCCGGGGGCCTTCTTCAGCGAGTCGACCGTCGCCTTGACGGCCTTCTTGTTCTTGGAGTCGGTGAGCTTGCCGCTGGACGCCTCGAGCACAACCGGGTTGGTGCCGTAGGCCTGGCTCGGCAGGTGGTCCTTGAGCAGGTTCTGGGCGTTCGTGGAGCCCGTGCCGGGGAGCGACAGGTTGTCGCTCGTCTTCTCGCCGGCGGCGTTCGCGATCAGGGCAATCGCGATCACCGCGACGAGCCACGCTCCAATCACGGGCCAGTGGTGGCGGCTGCAAAAGCCACCGAGGCGGTAGAGCGGGCCAGTCATGCCGCCTCCGGGACAGTAGCCCGGGCGGGGGGCACTGGCAAATTCAGTGTCGTGAGCCGGCAGCCCGGCAGCCCGGGCACTCGCCGCGCAGCGTCACGTCGTGCGCGTCAATCGCGTAGTCCACGCGCTCGGAGAGCTGCTCGATCGCCTGCTCCAGCTCGCGGTCCTCGAAAGCCGTCACCGCGCCGCAGCTCTCGCAGACGATGTGGTGGTGGTGCTCGCCGCTCGGGTCGATCGGCTCATAGCGGGCCACGCCCTCGGCCGCGTCCACGCGCCGGGCCAGCCGCAGCCGGTCGAGCAGCTCGAGCGTGCGGTAGATCGAGGCCACGCCCACGTCCTCGCCGCGCTCGCGCAGGCGGTCGGCGATCTCCTTGGCGGTGACGCTGCAGCCGAGCGTGGCGAGCGTCTCGACCACGGCCGATCGCGGGGCGCTGACGCGGTAGCCGTCGCGCTCGAGCGTGTCGCGGGCGTGTCCGATCCAGTCAGTCATGCCGTCATTCGAAGGATAGGCCGCGTCCCTTCGACCGAGAGCTGGCGTCGATGCGCGGGCTTGACCGCGAGCGCGAGCCCGCCGGAGCGGACTCGCGCAGTCACGTCGCCGAGGAGGCTCAGCTCACGGCCGCGTGGCCCTCGGCCACCTTCGCCCAATTGACCACGTTCCACCACGCGTCCAGATAGTCCGGACGGCGGTTCTGGTACTTGAGGTAGTAGGCGTGCTCCCAGACGTCGACGCCGAGCAGCGGCGTCTTGGAGTCGGTGATCGGGTTGTCCTGGTTGGGCGTGGAGACCACGGCAAGCGAGGAGCCGTCGTGCACCAGCCATGCCCAGCCCGAGCCGAACTGGCCCACGCCGGCGTCCTTGAGCTTCGACTGGAAGTCGCCGAAGGACCCAAAGGCCGAGTCGATCGCCTCGGCGAGCGCGCCGTCGGGCTCACCGCCGCCGTCCGGCGACAGCCACTCCCAGAACAGCGAGTGGTTGTAGTGCCCACCACCGTTGTTGCGCACGGCGGTGCGCTTGTCCTCCGGGATCTGCGAGAGGTTGGCCACCACCTCCTCGATCGGCTTGTCGGCCCACTCGGTCCCCTCGAGCGCGGCGTTGACCTTGTCCACGTAGGCCTGGTGATGCTTGTCGCGGTGGACGCGCATGGTCGCCTCGTCGATATGAGGCTCGAGGGCGGCGTAGTCGTAGGGAAGCGGTGGTACCTCGTACGGCATCTGGGCTCCTTGTTCGTTATTCCGTCATGCACTCTATTCCCGGGTCGCAGGATTGACCGCCGTCCCTTGGTCGTAGGCCGATCGGCCGATGACCGCCGCGTAATCTGGGCCGCCCCCATGGTGCTGCTGTCCTGGAATGTCGCCGGCCGGGTCTCCCGCGCCGCCGAGCAGGCCGACCTCGTCGCGGGCGCGGGAGCCGATGTTGTGTGCCTGCAGGAGCTGAGCCCGGCGACGGCCTCAGCCTGGAGCGATCGCTTGAAATCTGCCGGCTACCACGTGACGGTGGCGGAGCTGCCGGCCGCGCGCGAGTCGTCGCGGCCGCTGGGCGTGCTGATCGCGGCCCGCTCCGGGCTGCGGGCGAGCTCGATCGACGGCGTGCCCTGGCCCGAGCGCGCGTTGGCGGCGCGCTTGGAAGAGGGGCTCGAGGTCGTGAACGTCCATTCGCCGATCAGCCCGAAGCCCGGGCTCGCCAAGGTGCTGACCCACGAGGCGGTCTTCCGGCACATGGTCGCGGGCGCCGGCCACCCGCGCCTGGTCTGCGGCGACCTCAACACGCCGCGGCGCGAGCACGCCGACGGCAGCGTGTGGACGTTCGCCCGCACGCGCAGGGGGGTGCTGAGGCCCGAGCGCGGCGAGCGCTGGGACACGGCCGAGACCGCGCTGGTCCGAGGGCTCGAGCCGAACGGGTTCCGCGACGCGTTTCGGGAGCGGCACGGGCACACGCTCAAGGAGGTGTCCTGGGCGTGGCCGAGGGGCGGCGGCTACCGCCTGGACCACCTGGTCGTCTCCGAGGAGATCGACGTCCAGAACTGCAGCTACCTGCACGAATGGCGAACGGACCACAAGCTCTCGGATCATTCGCCGCTCGTCGCCGAGCTGACGGTGGCTCGCTAGGCTTGACGCTCCCGCGGCTGTGGCGGAACTGGTAGACGCCCAGGCTTCAGGTGCCTGTGCTCCTTACGGGGCGTGGAGGTTCGAATCCTCTCAGCCGCATTCAGACGTCTGGACCGGATGGGAACATGTGTTCGTATGACGCATTCGGGCGATGTCGTGTCTCACTCGCTCGATTTGGCTGAGGAGGGGTGCTCCGCCACTGAGATCGGACGAATGCTCCGCTTACCCCGCGCGACGGTCAGGGACTGGCTGCACGGCCGTGCTCCGCGGCGAGGCGCGCCTTACCCCGGCCTACTAGGTTGCGCGCAGTGTGGAGGCGCGCACGACTTCGAGGGACTGCCTCCGGCTTACGTGCAGCTGCTCGGGCTCTACCTCGGCGACGGGTGCCTGTCGGCGCACCCTCGCGGCGTGTTCAAGCTGCGTATCTCCCTGGACGCGTGCTACCCCGGGGTCATGGAGGAGTGCGAGGACGCAATGCGGGAGGTGATGCCCCGCAGCCGGCTGAACAGGGTCAGCTATTGCACGTGGTTCGAGCTCTACTCCTACTCGAAGAGCTGGCCCTGCCTGTTCCCACAGCACGGGCCCGGTAAGAAGCACGACCGTCCGATCAGGCTGACGGCTTGGCAGTGGAGGCTCGTGTCCAAGCGGCCCGACCGCCTGCTCCGCGGGCTGCTCCACTCCGACGGCTGCCGCTTCCGGAACACCGGGCGCGGCGGATGGTCGCATCCGCGCTACTCGTTCGACAACAAGTCGCTCGATATCCGGGTCATCTTCTGCGCGGCCTGCGAACTGCTCGGGCTGCACTGGACGACATCCGCGAACAGGACGATCTACGTCTCGCGCAAGGACGACGTCGCTCTGCTGGACCTGTTCGTGGGGCCGAAGCGGTGAGCTAGTGGCGCCGCAGCGGCGTTCCGAACACGTAGTCCCAGAGCGGGGCGCTCACTCCGAAGCCGCGCGTGTCGTCCTGGAAGTGGTGGCGCATGTGAAGCTCGCGCATCAGCTTCCCGAAGCGCGACTTGGGCCGGCGGTGGTGCATGTAGTAGTGCGCCATGTCGTAGGCCAGGTAGCCGCTCAAAAAGCCGGCGGCGAACACCCGGCCTCCGGACACGCCCAGCGCCAGCACGAACAGACCGTAGAAGCCCGCGGCCAGCGGGATGCTGACCGACGGCGGCATGACGAGCCGCAGCGGGTCGTTGGGATGATCGTGGTGCACGCCGTGGATGATCCAGTGGAAGCGCGCGAGCGGACCCTCTTCGGGCTCGAAGTGGAACACGAGCCGGTGGAGCCAGTACTCCGTGAGCGTCCAGAACAGCCACCCGGCGAGCACCAGGGCGACCGTGCCCGCGGTGGTCAGCTCGCGGGCCCCGACGACGAACAGGACGGCGATTGTCGGCAGGAAAATGGCCGGGGGCACGGCCGGGTGCACCCGCGAGAGCCGGTCGAGCAGATCCGACTCGAACATCCTCGGCGAGGCCTTCAAGACATCTGTACGGGGGGCGTCCAAGGCACCAAATTTACCGCACCAGCGGGCTGGGCAGAAGGCGCTCAGCCGCGCTGCCAGAGACTGCCCCAGGACGCCACCAGGTACTCCAACCCGAACGCGACGGTCACGCCATAGACGATGACCTCCGCCGGGGCAGCCGCGCCCGAGAGGATGCGGCCGAGGAGATAACAGGTGACTAGGGCGACGAAAAGAAGCCTGCCGGTGGTCTCCATCTCCTCAAAGTGTCGGATGGGCCCGCCCGCGTCCGGTTATCGGAACGTAAAAGCGTCGTGAACGTAGCGTTACCGGCGCTGGGAGAGCACGAGCGCCGCACCGCCGCGAGGCCGCTCGTAGCGCCCGATCTCGACGAAGTTTCCATCGTTTACGACCCGGACCGCATCCGGGTCGTAGAAGGGGATCTCCTCGTCGTCGAGGCTGAACTGCGCCCGCGGCGCGAGCGGCGAGTTGCCCGGTACGAAGACGTAACGCGGGTCGGGTCCGAGCAGCATCTCGAGCACCTGCGAGTAGGAACGGGTCGTGAGGATCGGGACCTGCGACCCCTTTGCGCGCGCTCGAATGGCGCCGGCCACGGCCGGCCAAACGCCGCCGCCGCCGGTGCCGGTGACGTACTGCAGGTCGTCGGTACCGGGGTAGCGGGTGGTGTCGGGGTGGGCGAGCACGCGGGCGTCGAGCAGCAGGGCGGGAGTGAGCAGGGCCGCCACCGCCACCGCGGACACGAGCGCGGCTGCGCGCGGCGCCATGACGGTGCGCGCCCACCTGACACCCTCGACCAGCGCGTATGCCATCAGGGCGATCGCGGCCGGCATGACGTACATGACGTGGCGCGGGTAGGGGAGGGTCGAGAACAGCATCGACACGGCCAGCGACAGGAGGATCCACGCCAGCAGCAGCGCGGTCAGGCGCGGCCGGCGGCGCAGCCCGAGGATCGTTCCCGCCAGCGCGGCGCCGATCAGCGGGATCGTCACGTAGCCGCCGAACGCGGGTCGATAGGAGGCCCAGGTCTTGCCGATCTCCGCGAAGGGATCGCGGAGCACGTCGCCGAGTGGCCGGACGGTGTAGAGGAGCGGGTCGTCGCGCGCGTCCTCGTACAGGTGGTAGAGCGAGGAGGCGCGCAGCAGCAGCGTCGCGGCCACCACCATCACGGCGGCGATGCCGATGCCCGCGAGCCAGCGCTTGAGCCGCTGAGGCCGGTCGGGGGCGTTGAAGTCGAAGCAGAGCAGGCTCAGCGGCACGAGGGCCAGCGCGGGCTTCGTGTTCTCCTTGGTGAGCACCCCGGCCGCCAGCACGAGCCCGAGCAGGGCGGCGATGCGCAGGTCGGGGCGGCGGGCGAGCTCCACTTGCAGGTACAGCGCCGCCGCCATCACCAGCGTCACCATCGGCTCGATGATCCCGATGCCGTCGTGGACCAGGAAGAAGGGCAGCACGACGCACAGTGCCGCGGCCGTCAGGCCCGCCGCGGCGCCGCCGAGGCGCCGTGCCAGCAGGCCCACGAAGACCAGCGTCAGCAGGCCCGCCATCGCCGACACGAGCCTGACCGAGACGAGCGGGTTGACACCGAGCTTGATCCACGGGATGCCGAGCCAGAACATCAGCGGCTCGCGGCCGATCGTGAACGAGTAGAAGAGGTCCTGAGTCGCGTGCGCCGCGCGGTTGGCGAACACCGCGTAGGTGCCCTCGTCCAGGAAGTAGGGAAAGCGGTCGATGAAGAGGAACCGCGATATCACGTAGGCGGCGCCGATGGCCGCCGCAGCTGCGACCTGCGCGCGGGGAAGGTGCGCTCCCCCCCGCCGTATCGCAGGGCCCTGGGCCGGGCGTGCGCCCGCGTCGACAGCCCCCGCTTCCATCGGACGAGCCTAGAGGCGACCTCCCCTTTGCGCACGCCCGGCTTGGAGCCCGCCGGGCCAGCCGCCCTGGCGCAGCCGGTCCGAGACGTTGCTGGCGCAGCTCCACCAGCCGACGAGCGCAGCGGTCAGGACCAGCACCAGCCCCACCTGGATGACCGAAGCACCGCCTGTGACCACCACGACCGCGAGGGCGAGCCAGCGACGAGGAACACGAGCGCCACGAGCTCATCGACCGACCCGAGGAGATTGGCGAACGCCCGCCCAGCGGCACGCATGTGGCGAGCATGGCACGAACGGTGGCGACAACTCCAAGTCGTCGAACCTGGACCTGGTGCAGTCGCTGTACGCGGCCTGGGAGCGGGGCGACTACCACTCGTGGGATTGGGCGCACCCGGAGATCGAATTCGTGGCCGCCGACGGGCCGGCACCCGGCAGCTGGACTGGGCTGCCCGGCCTGATGAAGGGCGCGCGCGGCTTCCTGAGCGCCTGGGAGGACTATCGCATCGAGGCGGCGGAGTACCGCGAGCTCGATGGCGAGCGTGTGCTGGTGCTGCACAACGTCCGAGGGCGCGGGAAGACATCTGGACTGGAGCTCGGGCAGATGGGGTCGAAGGCAGCGAACCTGTTCCATGTCCACGGCGGCAAGGTGACGAGGCTCGTTGCCTACTTCAGCTGCGAGCGCGCGCTCGACGATCTCGGCCTCAGCCCGGAGGCGGGCACCAACGGCTGAGCGGCCACTGCGAGTCCTGACCCCGGCATCATCCGGTGAGCGCCTCGCCAAGCTCGGCCACGGTGATCCCCAGCCGCTAGCTATGACGGTTGCGGAGCGCCGCGATGCCCCCCGCCAGGAACAGAATACCCAGCACCGCCCAGATCGCAGCCGTCTCGATATAAGCCGCGTCCGTGCTGTCCTTGTAGTCATCGAACAGGTTGGACAGAATCATCCCCGACAGCAGGAGGCAGGCCCCGGTGAGAGCGAACAACACCGCTCCGATCACCTTGCGCATTAGGTCCAAGGTACCCGGATACGACGAGTGCCGGCGAGCCAAGTGCCGGCGAGCCAAGTGCCGGCGAGGCCCCCTTCGCGCGCGCGTGGGGCTGTCGCAGATGTAGCGAAAGTAAGCCGCTCCGGATAGTCGCACTCCATGCGACGCTGCGCTGCGAAGACCCGAGCGGGCAAGCGGTGCCGGCGCCGGCCCGTCGCGGGTGCCGAGTATTGCCACTCCTACTCGGCCGACGATGTCGGCCGGCCGCACGGGCTGATGCCCGGTCCACGATCGCATCGTCACCGCCGTCCGCGACGGCGCGCACCGCGAGGCGGCGCTGGCCCTTGTCGCGCTCGACTCTGCAGCGGTTGCTCGCTCGCGGCGAGGCTGAGGGCACTGCGCAGGAATTTCAGAACCTCGCGGCGGAGGTCCGGGAGGCCGAGGCCGCCGCCGATGTCGACGTAGTCGGCGTCATCCGACGGGCGGCAGCCGGCGGAGACTGCCGAGCGGCTGGCTGGCTCCTCGAGCGAGGGCATCCCGCGCGCTCGGGACGTCGCCCGCCCACGAGCTGTCGGGACCTGACGGCGTGCCGCTCGCGGTCCGGTCCGATGAGACTCTCGACCAGTCGCGGCTGTCAGATGACGAGCTCGATCAGCTCGACAGGCTGGTGGGTCGTGCTGCCGCGTAGACAGGCGATCTGGTGGGAGAGGTTTCACCGCGCGGCGCGCCCCCACGTCGGCAGCGCCGATCACGCCGGCTTCGCGCACGCGATCGTCCGGATCCAGGGCGACCCGGACCTCGATGAGGGCTACTGGGGCGCGGACTGGGACGCACCGGCCCCGAGAACGACAAAAACCCGCTCCGTAGAGCGGGCTGGGCGAGTACCGCCACGGGGATTCGAACCCCGGTTTCCGCCGTGAGAGGGCGGCGTCCTAGTCCCCTAGACGATGGCGGCCCGTCGGTCGGCGATTGTAGCGAGAGGGTCCCGGCCCGCCCGGGGCTAGCCTCCCGCCGATCGGATCCTGTCCGCACACGCCTGGGAGCGTCTTCGCGCTACTGCTCGCGGCGCTCCTCGTCGCCGGCTGCAGCCCCGGCGCTCGGGACGACGGCGCGGCCGGGGTGTCGCTGAGCGTGACGCGTGACTTCGGCCGTACCGAGGTCGACGCCGCGCGCCTGGGCAAGCTGCCCGACGGCGCCACCGCGTCGAGCCTGCTGCGCTCCGAGTCCGATGTTCAGGCACCCGGCCAGGGCTGGACGTTCTTCGTCAACGGCGTCCGGCCCGAGACCAGGGCGGACGAGTACGAGCTGGCGCCCGGCGACCGCGTGCAGTGGGACCGTCGGGGCCCCGGCGCGCCCGCCCGCGTGCGGGCGATCGTGGGCGCCTTCCCCGGACCCTTTCGGTACGGCCTGAACGGGGAGCGCCGGCCGGTGCGCGTCGAGTGCGACGACGCCGAGTCCGATCCGTGCCGCGACGCCAAGCAGACGCTCGAGAGTGTGGACGTGTCGGCGTCCGGGTCGTCGCTCGGCGCCCCGGGGACCGAGCACGTCACACGCCTCGTGGTCGCCCGCTGGCCCAGGGCGCGCATCGTCCGGGGCGGCTCCACGCTCGAAGAGGGGCCCCGGAGCAGCGGCGTGTTCGTGCGCTTCTCCGAGGACGGCGGGGCGCTCGAGCTGCTCGACGACAACGGCGACGTCGCCCGCACCGTGCACCCAGGCGACGGGATAGCGCTGGTGGCGGCGCTGCGCCCGCGCGCCGACGAGCTCCTGTGGCTCGTGACGTCGCTCGACCAGCGCGCGCTCGCCGCGGGCGTGCGCGCGCTGCGCGAGGACAAGCTGCGCGACGCGTTTGCCGTTGCCGTGACCGGTCGTACCGTCGAGAAGCTGCCGCTGGAACCGCGATGACCGGATCCCGGCCTGGCATAGTCAACGCGGTGACCGATCCCTTCGACGGCGCGCTCGAGCAGGTGGAGCAGCTGCGCGAGTTCTACGCCGCCGCCATGGAGCGGGCGGTGAGCAAGGACATCGGGCATCTCGACGAGATGTGCCGCCGGCTGATCGCCGCCGCGCCGATGCTCTTCGTGGCCACGTACTCGGAGCAGGGCCAGTGCGACGTGAGCCCGCGCGGCGGGCCGCCCGGGTTCGTCACGGTGCTCGACGACCAGCACCTCGCGATTCCCGACGCCACGGGCAACCGACGGCTCGACACGCTCGAGAACGTCGTGGCCAGCGGCCGGGCCGGCGTGATCTTCGTGATCCCCGGCCGCGACACCACGCTGCGCGTCAACGGCCGCGCGTGCGTGACGGCCGAGCCGGAGCTGCTCGAGCGGCTGACGCCGGTCGGCAAGCCGCCGCACACGGCGATCGTGATCGAGACGGAGGAGGTCTACGGCCACTGCCCGAAGGCCTTTGTCCGCTCGAAGCTCTGGGATCCGGCCACCTGGCCCGATACCGCCGGCCTGCCGACGCCGGCCGAGGTCAGCGTGGCGCACCAGCGCGATCCCAACTGGAGCGTCGAGCAGGAGGAGCACCGCCAGGCGGACGCACTCCTGTACCGCCTGGACTGAGCGGCAGGTCCATGGCGGATTTCTCCGACTTCGACACTCGCGGCTACCGGACGGTGGACGTCCGCAGCGGGTACGGCGAGTGGGTGGCGACCTACGAGCGGACGGTCGAGGACGCCATGGACATCGAGCTGCTGGACTCGCTCGAGCACGTGTCCTGGTCGGGCGAGGCGGCGGACCTCGGCTGCGGCACCGGCCGTACCGCCGCCTGGCTGCGCGAGCGCGGGGTGGGGGCGATCGACGGCGTCGACCTCACACCGGAGATGCTCGAGGTGGCGCGCTCGCGGGGCGTCCACCGCCGCCTGGTCGAGGCGGACGTGGCCTCCACCGGGCTCGCCTCGGCTCACTACGACCTGGTCGTCACATCGCTGGTGGACGAACACCTCGCCGAGCTGCGGCCGCTCTACGCCGAGACCTTCCGGCTCGCCAAGCCCGAGGCGACGTACGTGCTGGTGGGCTACCACCCGCACTTCATCATGGCCGCCGGGATGCCCACGCACTACGACAGCGCGTCGGGCGAGCCGGTGGCGATCGAGACCCACGTGCACCTGCTGAGCGAGCACACCGCCGCCGCGCTGGGCGCGGGCTGGCGGCTCGCGGAGCTGAAGGAGCGCGTGATCGACGACGCCTGGCTGGAGCTCAAGCCGAAGTGGGAGCGGCTGCGCAACCAGCCGCTCGCGTTCGCGGCCGTCTGGCGTAAAGCCGGGCCAGATGGCTGATTCCAGCTAACGGCCGAGCTGGCGCGCGATCGCCCGGTCCATCAACCGGGTGGGCATCACCTTCGCCAGCGGCCCGCGGATCTTCGCGTCCGTGCCGACCAGGTAGCGAGTGCGCGGCCGCTTCGCCGTCAGCGCCCTGCCGATGATCTCGGCCACCTCGCGCGGCTCGATCCCGGTTTTCTGCTCGATCTTCAGGGTCTCCCGGCGCAGCCCCGCGATCATGCGCCCGTAGAGGCGCTCGGCCTCGGGCGGCATCTCCTCCTGGATCTCGTCGGCGAGCTCGTTGCCCTTGCGCCAGATCGGCGTCCTGACCCCGCCCGGCTCGATCACGATCACGTCCACGCCCTGACCGTACAGCTCGCGGCGCAGCGAATCGCTGACGGCCTCGAGCGCAAACTTCGACGCGTTGTAGGCGGCCACCAGCGGCAGCGCCACGCGCCCGCCGATCGAGCTCACGTTGACGATGCGTCCCTGCCCCGCGCGCAGGGACGGGAGAAACTGCTGCGTAACGGCCACCTGCCCGACTAGGTTGATCTCGAGCTGCAGGCGCAGCTGGTCCAGCGGCAGGAACTCGAGCGGCCCTGCCACCGCGATGCCGGCGTTGTTGACGAGACCGGCGAGCGGGGCGTCGCCCAGGTCGGCGCGGGCGGCCGCGATCGAGCCCGGGTCGGTCACGTCCAGCTTGACCGTCCGCAGACCGTGCGAGCGCAGCCGCTCTGCGTCCGCTTCCTTACGAACGGCCCCGACGGAGTCGAAGCCAAGCTCCTTGAGGTGGAGAGCCGTCGCCTCGCCGATGCCCGTGGAGGCGCCGGTCACTAGCACCGTTCCTGTGGCCATTGGAAGCGAGCCTATCCGCTAGCGTCGCCCCGGTGGAGCTGGAAGACGCCATTCGGACGCGGCGCACGCACAAGGCCTACGGGGCCGAGCCGGTGCCGCGGGAAACGCTCGCGGAGCTGTTCGAGCTGGCGCGCTGGGCGCCCAACCACAACCTGACCAACCCATGGCGCTTCCGCGTGCTGGGGCCCGAGTCGCTCGCGGAGCTCAAGCAGGCGGCCGGCCCCGACGCCGCCGGCAAGCTCGACCGCGCGCCCACGCTTGTGGTGGCGAGCCAGGTGCGCTCCGCCGACGGGTTGCAGGACGAGGAGGACCTCTGCGCCGTGGCGGCCGCGATCTCCTATGTCCTGCTGGCCGCGCACTCGCGCGGCCTGGCCGGCTACTGGCGCACGCCGGCCGTGCTGCGCTCGCCCGAGGGCCGGGCCGCCGTCGGCGTGCCGTCGAACGAGCGCGTGCTCGGCCTGATCCACCTGGGGCCGCCGCGTCAGGAGAAGGAGCCGCCCGCCCGCCTCCCACCCGGCGACTACGTAACGTTCCTGCCGTGATCCCGCGCGCCGACGCGCTCGCCTCACTGGAACGGGAGTCGTTCGACCTGGTCGTGGTCGGGGGCGGCATCACCGGCGCCGGCGTGGCGCTCGACGCAGCCTCGCGCGGGTACAGCGTCGCGCTGCTCGAGCGCTCCGACTTCGCCGCCGGCACGTCCAGCCGCTCGTCGAAGCTCATCCACGGCGGCCTGCGCTACCTCCAGAACTTCGACCTCGGGCTCGTCCGCGAGGCACTGCTCGAACGTTCGCTGCTGGTCAAGCTGGCGCCCCACCTGGTCAAGCCGCTGCCGCTGCTCGTCCCGAGCTTCGAGGGCAGGCGCCCCGACCGTCTCACCGGCGTCGGGCTCAACATGTACGACGTCATGGCCTGGCGGCGCGGGCGCGAGGACGGCGAGGATTGGAGTCCCGCGCGCCATCGCATCATCGACGGCGCGGAGGCAATCGAATTGGCCCCGGCGCTGGCCGGGCGCGACCCGACCGCCGCGTACCTCTTCTACGACTGCCAGACCGACGATGTGCGCATGGTCCTGAGCGTGCTCGGCGAGGCCGAGCGCTTCGGTGCCGTGATCGTCAATCGTTGCGACGTGACCGGGCTGGTGGAGCGCGACGGCCGGGCGGTCGGCGCGCTGGCGCGCGACACCGAGACCGGCGCCGAGTTCGAGGTCGCGGGGACGAACGTGATCAACGCCACCGGGGTGTGGGCCGACCAGCTGCGTCCGGACGAGCTCTACCGCCACGAGGAGATGCCGCGCATCCGCCCGAGCCGCGGCACGCACGTGACCATGTCCCGCGACCGGCTGCCGATCGAGGTTGGGGTGATCGTGCCGGCGGGCGGTGGCCGCACCGTGTTCGTGCTGCCGTGGCTCGGGCGCACGCTTGTGGGCACCACCGACAACGACTACGAGGGCCCGCTCGACCACGTGCCCGCCTCAGCCAAGGACATCGGCTATCTGCTCGAGGCCGTGAACGCCTACTTCGCCACCGACATCGGAGCGGGCGACCTGACCGGCGCCTATGCGGGGGTGCGGCCGCTGATCTCGACCGGCGACCCGAAGAAGTCGGTGGACATCTCGCGGCGCGCCGAGCTGTACGAGACCAGCTCCGGGCTCGTGACGATCACCGGCGGCAAGTTCACCACCTGGCGGCGCATGGCCAAGTTGGCCGTCGACCGGATCGTGGAGCGTGAGGGCCGCGAGGCGCCCTGTCGCACTCACGAGATCCCGATCGGTCTGCCCGAGGATGCGGCCGCGCTGCCGGATGTGCCGGGCGTGGCCGAGCGCAGCCGCGTCCACCTCGCGGCGCGGTACGGGCACGCCGCGCGCGACGTGCTGCGCCTCGCCGCCGCAGCCCCGCAGCTGGCGGCGCCCATCACCCCGGACCTGCCCGACATCACGGCCGAGGTCGCCTTCTCGGCTGGCCACGAGCAGGCGCGCTCGCTCGCCGACGCGCTGCTGCGCCGCACGCGGGTCGGGTTGCTGGACGCGCGCGTACTGGCCGTGCCCGACTCCGACGGTGCGCGGCGTGCCGCCCGGGCGATGGCCGGCGAGCTGGGCTGGGACGACGCTCGCGTGGAGCAGGAGCTGCGCGACTGGGCGGAGGTGGCGCGGCGCGAGGCGCTCGTGCCGAGCGCCATCCCGGCGCCGGCCGGCGAGCCCAAGCAGGAGGCGCGCCTCGGCGCGGGTGCCGCGCCGGAGGAGGCCGCTTGAGCCAGCCGCTCTTGATGGGCATCGTCAACGCGACGCCCGACTCTTTCTCCGATCCCCAGGGCGAGAAGTCCCTCGATGCGCTCGTCGGGCGCGCGCACGAGCTCGCCGAGGCGGGTGCCGCGATCATCGACGTGGGGGGCGAATCGGGCCGCACCGACCGCGAGCCGGTACCGGTGGCGCAAGAGCGGGCGCGCGTGGTTCCGCTGATCGAGCGACTGGCGGCGGACGGACTGACGGTGTCGGTCGACACCTGGCGGGCGCCCGTGGCCCGCGCGGCGCTGGCGGCAGGCGCGTCGATCGTCAACGACGTAAGTGGGCTGAGCGACCTCGACGTGGCGGTCGCATGCGCCGAGGCGGGCGCGGAGCTCGTGATCACGCACACTCGCGTCCCGCCCAAGGTGAAGGCTTTCCCGGTATACGACGATGTCGTGGCGGACCTGATCGAGCTGCTGAGCGAGCGCGCCAAAGCCGCGCTTGCGCGTGGAGTGGACGACCGGCGCATCGTGTTCGACCCCGGCATCGACATCGCCAAGACGCCGGCGCAGTCGGTGGAGTTGCTGCGGCGCCTGCCGGAGCTCGCTGCGGCACTGAACGGCCCGCTGCTGGTGGCTGTTTCGCGCAAGGACTTCGTCGGGGCGCTGACCGGCCGCACGCCGGCCGCCCGCGATGCCGGGACGCTGGCGGCCGTGGGGTTCGCCGCCGACGGCGGGGCCGGCAT
>JACCSF010000242.1 GCA_013813135.1 Thermoleophilaceae bacterium
CCCCCCCCCCCGGGGGGCCGCCCCCCCCGCCCCCCCCCCCCCCGGGCCCCCGCGCCCGGCCCCCCCCCCCCCCCCGCCCGCCCCGCGGCCCCCGCCGCCGGGCCCCCACCCCCCCCCCCCCGCGCCCTGTCATCCGCGCCTGGAAGGCGCCTGTGGCATCAAAGCGCGAGCAGGATGCTCGCAAAGGGCTACAGCACGCGGCCCCCAGCGGCCAGCTCCAGGATGTGCCCGTCAGGGTCACGCAGGTAGATCGACTTGAAGTGGGCGCGCTCCATGACGTCGGTGCACGGGATCCCGCGGGAGCGCAGATAGTCGCGCCAGGCGGCCAGCTCCTCCTCCGACTCCACAGCCAGCGCGAAGTGGTGCGTCGATCCGCGCCCCACCGTCCCCTCCTCCAGCTCGGGGTACTCCAGGCACGTCACGAGCGTGCCGGCCCGGCCTTCCTCATCCCCGAACAGCAGGTGGCGGGCCCCGCGGTCGTCCTCGTTGACCGTCCGCTCGAGGAGCCGCATGCCCAGCAGGTTGCCGTAGAAATCGACAGCGCGCTCGACGTCCCGGCAGATCAGGGTCACGTGGTGGAGACCGCCGAGGCGCGGCCGGCGCTCGCTCACCGGAACCCCAGCCCGCCGGAGCGGCGCTTGAACAGCTCCCGCATGCCGTAGAACGCGCCGCCGAACACGGCCACGCCGGCGATCAGCAGGACCCACACCTTGACCGGGCCCAGCGTCAGCGCGACGACCGTGACCACCGCGAACGCCGCGACGCCGGCCAGCAGGGCGGAGTGCGAGCGATAGCCGGCCAGGTGCTCGCGCAGGGCGAGCTCGCCGCCGCCGAGCGAGGCAAGGACCAGTCCGCCGGCCACCCGTTCCTCGCCCTGGTCGCGGCCGCTCACGAACCCCCAGACCATCACGAGGATGCCGATCAGGATCACGAGCTCGGACAACGGGAAGCTGCCCCACGGGGGCCGCGGCCGCTCGGAGGCGGGCGGCCGGCGCCTCGCGGGCACGCTCCGCGCGGCGTCGCGCTCGGCCCGCGTGGTCACGCCGCCGCGCTTGCGGCTCCTGCGCCCCATGTCAGGTGGCTAATGGGCAGCCGGAACTGATGACGACCCGCCACCAGCCCATCAGCATGCCGATGAAGCTCCAGCGCGGGCGCACGTGCCAGTGCTTGCAGCCGGGCTCCCCGATGTCCTCGTTCGCCACCCGCACCCACTTGTGGGCCGCGGGATCGAGCAGCATCTCCTCGATCAGGCGCCGGTACTGCTCCTCGCTGTAGGTGCGGTCCGAAAACGCCCGGCGAGCGTGCTGCACACGTTCGGCGAGCTCGTCGCGCAACTCCTCCAGCTCGCCGAACGACAGCAGGCGAGGCCCACCGCGGCCGGGCACGCCGAGCGAGAAGCCCTTGCGCGGAAAGATCGAGCAGAACAGCTGCGCCAGCTCCCCCTCGAGCCGACCGACCTGGTCGAGCAGGGTTCTGCGCGCGGCACGCTCATCGGGAAGCGTCCGCGGAACGGCCGGCGGAGCTTGCTGCAGCAGCACGCGTCAAGTGTAAAGCGTCTCGGCGGCGATCCAAAGCGCTTCCTCGACCGCGATCGGCGGCACCCCCTTGACCCGCAGGGCGCAGAGCCTCATGCGTTCGGTGTCCCAGGTGACCCCCGCGTCGTCCGCGACCTCGCCCAGCACGATCGCCACCGGCCGCGCCTCGTCGGCCACCACCAGCTGCCGCGCGGACAGCGGCTGCAAGCCGGCGAGCCGCTCCCCGGGCCGCGCGGGGCGCAGGCCCGGCTCCCCTACGAGCTTGTCGGCGTCGAGCGCGAACACCGGCACCCCGGTCTCCGCGATGGCGATCGTCAATGCGTCGTCGACCAGGTTCTCGCTCTCCAGGCCGCCGTGGCGCAGGCGCTCCACCGCTATCCGCTCCACCGGCGTGCGATCGGTGTCCGGGTCGATGCCAACCTGGCGCGAGAAGACACGGTAGGCCCATGGCACCGCGTCCTGGCGCATGTGGATCACCTTGCCGCCCGTGTAGCGGTCGGCGAGCGCCCGCAGGCGCTCCTTTACGTCTCGAGGCGTCTTGCGTGGGCGCGCCTCGAGCGGCGTGTGCACGAGGCCGAGCTCCGGAAAGTCCCCTGCCAGCTCCGCCTCGACCCAGCCCTCCTCGAGCTCCAGCTCCATCAGCTCGCCAGCCGCTGCGCCCGCCGGCGCAGCTCGTCCTCGGTGAGGTTGCCGAGCTTCGTGGTCACGACCCGTCCGCCGGCGCTCGCGAACACGGTCGTCGGGCAGCCCCCCACCCCGTACAGGTTGGCCACCGCTCCGTCCGGATCGATTCCGACCGGCTGGCGCCAGCCGCGCTCCCGGACGAGCGCGCGCACCTGGTCACGGTCCTTGTGAGTGAAGAAGACCGTGGCGAAGTTCACGCCCGGGAGATCGGGCCTGACACGCTCGGTGCGGTCCACCTGCGGATAGCAGTCGGCGCCGCGGTCGAAGATGAACGTCAGCACGAGCGGGCGCCTGCGCAACTCGCACACGTTGACGACCTCCTCCGAGCGCAGCGTGCACGCCGGCCGCGTGCCGGTTTGCTCGGTGCACTGGCTCTGGCGCTGGCAAACGTTGGCATCCCCCTCCACGTGCCCGAGCGCCGACGGCGCGGCAAAGGCTTTCATGATCGACCCGCGCCTGGGTCCCTCGAAACCCTTGCCTTCGTTTGGCAGTGTCTGCAGGAACAGCAGGACGCCGAGTCCCATCACCATCACGATCCCGACCGCCCAGGCGTACTTGTTGCCCGGCCTCGGCACCTCCGGGCGCCGCGCCTGCTCCGGGTGCGTGCGGTCGCGCTCGGCGAGCCGCTCGCCGATCTCGGCGCGGCGCTGCTCGCCGCCCAGGTCCTCGAAGCGGTCGTCGGTCACGGAGCGTCGGCGTGCGCCCGGCCGGGGCGCATCGTCCTCAGGGCGCGCAGGCGCGGGCGTGGGTCGAGGTCGCGGATGCTGAACGCCCCGTGCTGCTCGGCCCAGATCAGCGCGGCGGGCAGCACCAGCAGCACGCCCAGCAGCGACACGGTCAGGTCCACCACCGTGACGATGCCGAAGTCGCGCAGCATGCGGATGTCGGAGGCGATCAGCGCGGCAAAGCCGGCGATCGCCGTCGCCCCCGACGCCAGCACCGCGGCTCCCGTCGACGCGTAGGTCAGCTCGATCGCCCGCGCCGGCCCGGCGCCGGCGGCGCGCTCCTGGCGGTAGCGCGACGAGAGCAGGACGCTGAACTCGGTGGAGATCGCGATCACCAGGGCGCCGAGCGTGACCGACATCGGGTTGAGGTCCACCTCGAAGGGACCGGGCAGCAGGCCGAGCAGGAACAGCACTCCGCCCGACCACCCCGTGGCGAGCGCGATCGGGATCAGCGGGATGGCCGCCTCGCGCACCGAGCGGCGCACGAGCAGCAGCACGAGGAAGACGCCGGCGAGCGCGGCGAGCAGCGACAGCCCCCTGCGCCATGGAGACGACAGCGAGGCGTTCGCCTCGGCCGCGAGCACCGGCAGCCCGGCCACGCTTGCTTCGACGCCGGGCGGTGGCTGCAGCCGGCCCTCGATGTCGTCCACAACCCGCTTCTGGCGCTCGAGCGGCATCAGGCGGATGCCGAAGGCGAGGTTGGCGGTCTTGCGGTTGGCGGTGATCACGCCCTGGGAGAAGTACGGCGGCACGGCATCGAGCAGGCGGCGCACCTGGCCCTGCCCCGACCCGGAGGCGCTGAACAGGTCCGGCAGCGAGAGCGCGGGACACAGCTCCGGCGCGTTGCGGGCCTGGGTGCAGCGCTTGCCGGCGCGGTAGCCGTGCGCCCGCAGCACGCGCTCCTGGAAGCGCGTCATCCAGGCGATCACGTTCGCGTCGGTGACGTCGTCTGCCCGCACGGTCACGTCGATCTCTCCCGACACGCCGGTCTCCTTCTGCAGCACGTTCACGTCCTTGAGCGCCTGCAGATCCGCCGGCACGAGCTCGCGCACGTCGGAGATCACCTCGCTCTGGGTGTCCAGCGCCAGGCCGGTGAGCGCCACCGCCAGCGCGATCGCCAGCACGCGGCGCGGGCGCGACAGCGCCACGCCGAGCGCCCGCCACGCC
>JACCSF010000244.1 GCA_013813135.1 Thermoleophilaceae bacterium
GCCAGAGGCGCGCCGTACCCACGAGGGCGAACATCGTGCCCAGCACCACTCCGACGGCGAGCGCACCGCCGCCGCGCACGATCGTCGACACCACCATCGCCACGCCCACCAGCAGCAGTGCGGCGCTCAGCAGACGCGTGGACGCGAGGTGGGCGCGTTGCACCCGGCGAATGATGGCATTCGGCGGGGCCGCTGCCGGGGCCCGGGCGCGGCCGGCGCTCACGCCCCGTTGCGGCGCCCGTCCACCCCGCGCGACGACTCGATAATCACCCGGCACGGGCGTTCCGACAGCACGGTCTCGACCGTCTTGCCGAACAGCGACATGCCGGCGCGTCGGGGCGGCAGCGACATGACCAGCGCGCGGGCGCGGATCTCGCGCGCCTCCTCCACGATCCGGCGGCCGGCGCCGCCCGGGCGCACCTTCTCCCAGTGGCCGGTCACGCGGCGGCCGCCGCGCACGCGCGCCGAGTCGATCAGCGAGGCCGCGCGCGCCTCCTCGTCGGGGAGCGGGGCGTCGATCGGAGAGTTCGGCGGCACCGTGATCGTCACGAGCACGTGGATGCCGCGTCGGCGCCGGGCCGCCAGCCGCGCCGCCGTCGAGACCGCCTCGGGCGAGAAGTTGCCGTCCTCGAATGCCACCAGCACCGACTCGTACTCCACCTCGTGCTCGACCACCGGCTTGGGCGTGACGATCTTGTGCGTCTCCGTGAGCGACAGGCCGTGCCGCCGCCGGAACAGGACGTACGTCGTAATGCCGATTGCCAGCCAGACCGTCCCCGCGATCAGCGTCTCGATATTGAGCACCGTCACGACCACGAAGGCGATCGCCGTGCCCAACCCGCCGAGGATGGCGAACAGCGGCAGGTCCCAGCCGCGCAACCGCAGCGTGCCCGGTCCGCGCCAGGGCCGCTCGGCGTCCGGCTGCTTCACGCGCAGCGCGATCACCGCCATGTGCGCGATCGTGAACGACAGCATCGCGCCGAACGCGTAGATGGTCCCGAGAAAGTCAGCCTGCCCCGGCAGGATCGTGAGGCACGCGATCAGCCCGAACAGGATGATGGCCACGTAGGGCGTGCGAAACTTCGGGTGCAGCACTCGCAGCCGCTCGGGCAGCTGGCGGTACTGACCCATCGAGTACGTGAGCCTCGACACGCCAATCATTCCGGCGTTCGTGGCGATGAACAGGATCGTTGCCGCGAGGATCCCCACGTAGATCTGAGCGGCGTCCTGCAGCGGCCCGAGGTCGAGGTTCGCTACAACGCCAAGGATCGGGTCGTCGGCGTAGCCGCCGTCCTCCTTGGCCAGCGCCAGCTTGGTCTCCCCGTCGACAACCGGCATGACCGAAAGGGCGACGGCGGGCAGGAAGGCGTAAATCGTGAACACCGCCACCACCACGCCCGCCATCGCGCGCGGGATCGTCCTCTGGTAGTCACGCGCCTCCTCGGCCATGTTCGAGATCGTCTCGATGCCGGTGTAGGCGACCATGCCGACCGGGATCGCGATCAAGAAGTTGGACACCGTGGGGGCCGTCCAGAGGTCCACGTTGTCGACCAGCGTGTCCGGCGAGAAGGCCAGCACGATGCCGACCGCCACCAGGGCGACCTGGGTGAAGAAGTCCGCCAGCGCGAGGAATACGTTCAGCCCGGCCGACTCCTTGACCCCCACCACATTGAGAGCGACCAGTACTGCCACCACGACGATGCCGCCGACGATGTCGGCCGGCGACTCGCCCAGGGGGCTCCAGAAGACCCCTAGGTAGTGCGGGACGAAGAACGCCGAGATGGCGACCGTGATGATGTAGTTGAGCATCTGGCCCCAGGCGGCGAAGAACGACCAGAACTCGTTGAACGCCCGCCGCGCGAACGAGGAGGAGCCGCCCGCCTCGGGGTACATCGTGGTGGCCTCGGTGTAGGTGGCCGCCGTGCACGCGAAGATCAGGCCCGCGATCACGAAGACCACGGGCGTCATGCCCAGGGCGAAGATCGCCACCAGGCCGAGCGCGTAATAGATCGACGACCCGACGTTCCCGTACGCCGTCGAGAAGAGCGCCCCCGTGCCCAGGACTCGCTCGAGCCCCTGATTCTTCGGCCGATATTCAGCCATGCCGAGCGCCGAGACTACAGTCGGGTCCAGCGGCGCTCAGGCGCCGGCGCCCAAACGACGAAGCCAATCTTCACGGGGTCCGGGGGCGCGAGCCC
>JACCSF010000284.1 GCA_013813135.1 Thermoleophilaceae bacterium
GTTCGAGCGTCGCCGCCCGCCGCGCTGCTGCAAGTGCGGCCGGCTGCCGCTCGGGCGCGCGTGCGTCCGGCCGCCGGCCTCGCTCATCCCGCTCTGCGCGAACTGGGCGTGCAGGCGCAGCTCGGAGGCGATCTTGCCTACGACCTTGCTCTGCTCGCCGGTCACGAGCGTGATGCCGATGCCGCGGCGTCCCGCGCGGCCGGTGCGCCCGACCCGGTGCACGTACGTGTCGCGGTCCTCGGGCGCGTCGAAGTTGATCACGTGGGTCACGTCGTCCACGTCGAGTCCGCGCGCCGCCACGTCGGTGGCGACCAGGGTGTCGATCGCGCCCGAGTGGAAGCGGCCGAGCGCCTTCTCGCGCTGGGACTGGGAGCGGTTGCCGTGGATCGCCACGGAGCTGACGCCGTGGCGGTCGAGGCGCTTGACGAGCCGGTCCGCGCCGCGCTTGGTGCGCACGAAGACCAGCGTGCGGCCGCGCTCGCCGGTGGTCAGCTCGCTGACCAGCGAGTCGAGCTTGCCCTCGTGGGCGACCGCCACGAAGCGGTGCTCGACGAGGCTCTGCGCGTCCTCGCTGGCACGCTGCTGATGGCGGCGCGGGTTGCGGGTGAACGCGGTGGCGACCTGCCCGGTCGCGCCCTCGAGCGTTGCCGAGAAGAACAGCGTCTGTCGATCCGCGGGGGTGAGCTTGACGATACGGTCGACGGCCGGTCGGAAGCCCATGTCGAGCATCCGGTCGGCTTCGTCGAGCACCAGCACGCGAATGGAATCGAGTCGGATGGCGCCGCGCGCCACGAGGTCCTCGAGGCGGCCGGGTGTGGCCACCAGGATGTGTGCCCTTCGGGCGAGCTTCACCTGGCGCTCGATGCCGGCGCCGCCGTAGACGGCTGCCAGCGACAGCGCCCGCGCTGCGGCGATCTCGCGCAGATCGTCGGCCACCTGGCTCGCGAGCTCGCGCGTCGGGACGAGCACGAGGGCGGCCGCCCTCGCGTCCTCGGCCTGGACGCGGTCCACCAGCGGAACGCCGAAGGCCAGGGTCTTGCCCGAGCCGGTCGGCGACTGCACCAGCACGTCGTGTCCGGCGAGCACGTCGGGAACGACGGACCGCTGGACATCGAAGGGTGCGGTCACGCCGCGCGCCTCTAGGGCGCGCACGACCGCATCGGATACGCCGAGATCGGCGAAGGACTGCTGAGACATCTTGCTCCTTGCTCGCGGCCGCTCAGAGCAACCGCTGAAGATCTGGGAGATTCAACTGACCCAGATCGCTTAGCGCTCGGAGACGAGAACCTCGCGGGCGACGACGCCACCCGCTGCATTGACGGTAGCAGTCCCCGGCGACGACCCGCCTGAGCGGTCCGAAAAACCCAGGGCAGCCGGGGCGGCGCATAGTGTTCAGGGCATGAAGACTCCGAAGGAGCGCTCCGAAGAGCGCCGGCAAGAGAAGCTCGCGGACATCCAGGATCAAGTCGACCGCGGAGTGCTCTCGATCCGGAAGATGACACCCGAGGAGCGCAAGCAGAACCCGCCGAAGCCGCGCAAGCCGAAGGGCTCGCGCTAAGGCCTAGGCGTCGCGCGGCGCCGCTCGCAGCGGAGCCGCCACGGTCTGGCGCTGCTGCTGGCGCTCGGGCGCAATCCTCACCACGTTGCAGGCCAGGCCCATCTTCTCCAGGCCCTTGATCACCAGCGCCGAAGGGTCGAGCGCCTGCTCCCAGCGGTGCAGCCCGTGGGCCGCCGAGCGCGGGAACGCGTGGTGGTTGTGGTGCCAGGACTCGCCGAACGAGAGCAGCGACAGCCACGCCACGTTGGTGGAGTGGTCGTCCGTCTCGAAGCGGCGCGTGCCGAGGAAGTGGCAGACCGAATTCACGCTCCAGGTCACGTGGTGGACCAGGAAGATGCGCACCAGCCCGCCCCAGAGCAATCCGGTGGCCGCGCCCGCGAGCGATCCGGTCAGCGCCCAGCCGGCGAGCGCCGGCACGGCGAGGCTGAGCAGCACGAGCAGCGGGAAGCTGCGGTTGATCAGCCGCATGCCCCGGTCCTCGTACACGTCGGGCGCGTACTTGCGCGCGCTCGCCTGGCCCTGATCCGAGAGCAGCCAGCCGACGTGCGCGTGCCAGAGGCCACGCAGCACGCCCGCGGCGCCGTCGCCGTGCCCGACGTGCGGGCTGTGGGGGTCGCCCTCCTGATCGGCGTGCGCGTGGTGCTTGCGGTGGTCGGCGACCCACGCGATCACGGGGCCCTGCACGGCCATCGACCCGAGCACCGCGAAGCCGTACTCGATCGGCTTGGGCGCCTGGAAGGAGCGGTGGGTGAGCATGCGGTGGAAGCCGACCGTCACCCCGAGGCCGGTCAGCACGTACATCACGGCCAGGATCGCCAGGTCGCTCGTGCTCACGACGCTGTTCCACAGCAGCACGATCGCGGCGAGGGTGGCTGCGAACGGGATCGCCACCGCGAGCATGTTGACGCGCTTCTCGAGGGTGCTCATACCGAAAGCGTGTCATCATCCAGAGGCGCTATGTAGAGAGCGATGCACCAATTGACTACTCGTTTTGCTCATCTGAATGACAAAAACTGAACCGTGGCGCGCTCTCCCGGCCGGCGTGGCCGATGTGATGGAGCCAGAGCTGGACGCCATCACCGACGAGATCCTGGCCACGATCGCGCGCGAGGTGCCCGAGTACGCCCGGCCGCTCGAGGGCTCTTTCGGGCGCGGGGTGCGAACGGGCGTGACCGAGGCGCTGCGCCAGTTCGTGGAGCTGATCCGCAGCCCGTCTGGCGCGCGCGGACCGGGGCGGGAGGTCTACGTCGCCCTCGGGCGCGGCGAGCTGCGCCAGGGCCGCACGCTCGACTCGCTGCAGTCGGCGTACCGGGTGGGCGCACGCGTCGCGTGGCGG
>JACCSF010000294.1 GCA_013813135.1 Thermoleophilaceae bacterium
GGCCGTGCGCCACGGCGCCGGCCAGCTCCCACGGGGGCAGGCTGACACGGCGGCGCAGCACGTCGAAGTCGAGTCGCTCGGTGCGGTCGAGCACGGACAGGTAAACGCTGCGCGCCATGCTCATCCCGCGCCGGACGCGCGGAGCCACGACGTCGGCGGCGCCCGCCCCCTGGCGGAACAGCTCACGGGCCCGCCCGACCTCGACCTCGAGCAGCCGGCGGAAGCCGTCGGTCGGCTGGCGCCGCGCGATCTGCTCGACCGAGACCCCGTAGCGCTCCAGGTCCTCGCCCGGCAGATAGACGCGGTCGAGCTCCCAGTCCTCGCGCACATCGCGGATGAAGTTGGTCAGCTGGAATGCGAGCGCGAGGCTCGCGAATGACTCGTGCCGCTCGGGCGGCGCCCCCAGCAGCACCGCCAGGATGCGACCGACCGCGCCGGCGCTGCCCTGCATGTAGCTCTGGAGCTCCTCCCAGGTGGCCATGCGCACCGGCGAGCAGTCGATCCTCATCGAGTCGAAGTACGAGGCGAGTCCGTCGAGCGGCAGCTCGTGCCGGCGGCCCGCGTCGACGAGCGCCGTGATCGCCGGGTCGCGCACGGGCTCGCCGGCGAGTGCGTCGCGCAGGCGCTGCTCGTAGCGGTCGAGCTCGGCGCGCCGCAGAGCCGGGTCGGCGGCACGGCCGGGGCCGTCGACGATCTCGTCGGCCTCGCGCACCAACGCGTAGAGCGCATGGACCGCGAGCCGGACGTCGGAGGGCAGGCGCCGAGTCGCCCAGTAGTAGGTCGGGTCGTGGCGCCGGTGGAGGCGGCGGCAGTGCTCGTACGACGAGTGCATGGCGCACCACTACCACGTTGCGGTCCTTGGCGGGGGCAGGATCGCGCAGAGGAGGGGCGAATCCGCGCCATATGCGCAACCGTGCTCTCTACGGCGCGCTGCGGGACTTCGCGCTCGAGTCCGCGGCGCTGCTCACCGATGACCTGCGCGCCGGAGCCGAGGTCGAGTTCGACGTGATCGATCAGGCGGGTCGGCGCGGCCCGGCCCTCTACCAGTACAAGCCGCGCACCCAGGCGTTCCTCGGCGAGCGCTGGGCGCGCCTGCGCAAGCTCGATACGCACGCCCGCGCGGCGACGGAGCTCGGCAGCGGCGCGGCGCTGTGGCTGCGCGTGAACGGCGGCGCCGCCAACTTGAGCGGCGAGCAGGCCGAGCCGGCCCTGCGCGCCATGCTCGAGCGCCTGTACGAGGACTCCACCAGCTTCGGCTTCCCCGAGGAGCGCTTCGAGCGCGTGTACCGCGAGGTGGAGGGAACCCTGTACCGCGATGCGGTGGCCGCTCGCGTCGTGGCGCCACTGCGTGGAGTGGCGATCGAGGCGCAGCGCATCGACCTCGGCGACGGCCTGTCGCTCGTGCGCGGGGAGACCGCCGACGCGCCCCCCGAGGCGGTCTGGCCCGAGAACGGCGATGGCGAGCCGGCGGTGCTGTGTGTCCTCGAGCGCGACGTGACCGCCGCGGACGGCATCACGGCGAGCGAGGCAGAGGAGCGCTTTGTCCGCGTGGTCAGCGCCCTGCGCCTGTGGGCGCCGGGGCGTATCGGTCTTGGAGCGCCCGGCTGGCGTCGCACCGACGAGGCGCCGTGGCAGCCCCTGCCGTTCGGCGGCGGGGCGGGCGCCCCCGCCGGTGACTGGTTGTTGCCGAGTGGGGAGGAGGCCGGCCTGCGCGAGTTCTTCGCGGCGATCGACAGGGCCGACCCGCCGCAGCACGTCGCATGGGCGCGGGCTCGCTTCGAGATGGGCTGCGAGCGCAGCTCGGATGCGGACGCTCTGTCGGACCTCCTGCTCGGCCTGCGGGCGCTGCTGGACGCGACCAGCGACGCCGGCGAGGCGGGCCTTGCGCTGCGGGTGGCGGCGCTGTGCGCCGAGGAGGGCCGCCGCCGGCTGGTGCAGCGCCGGGTGGAGTCGGCGATCGCACTGGAGCGCTTCGTGATGGGCGGGGGGCCGCGCAGGTGGCCGGACGGCGACTCGCCGGCCGAGCTGGTCGCCGAGGTGGAGGGGCACCTGCGCGCGCTGCTGCGCGACGTGCTCTGCGGCTACCTCGACAGCGACCTCAAGGGCGTGGCCGACGACATCCTGCTCGAGACGAACCCCGAGCCGTTCATGGAGATCGAGGCACGTGATCTGCGGGTGCAGGCGGCGCCGGCGCCCGAGCCGGCGCCCCCGGAGCCCGAGGTTGAGCCCGAGCCGGAACCGAAGTCCGAGGCCAACGCCAGCAACGAGGACACGGCCGAGATCGAGGCGGTGGCCGTCCAGCCGGAGCTGGAGGGCGTCACCCAGTCCGCCGACTGGGGCTTCGAGGACCCGGAGGACTACTCGGCCCCCGTCTAGCTCGACTGTGGGCCGAGTTCCCCGGCTTATTGACGGGAAAGTCGGCCCACACGCCTCAGTCGAACAGGAACTCGTCCATCCGCCGCAGGCCGTCGAGGTCGTGCACGTCGTCCGGGAGGTGGGGCACCTCGATCAGCGGCGTGCGCCCGAGCCGGCGGCGCAGCAGGTCCAGGTTCGCCTGGTCGCGCTCCGCCAGGCGGCGCGTCCCCTCATAGCTGTCGTACACCTTCGCGGCGAGCTCTCCGCCGAGCAGATCCTCGAGCTCGCGCCGCTTCGCGGGGCCGCCACCGCGCTGCACGCGGTTCGCGATCACGCCGGCGAACGGCAGACCCGAGTCCTTCAGGCGGCGGTGAAAGTAGATCCCCTCATCGACCGCCTCGCGCCGTGGCGAGGTGACCAGCACGAAGGCCGTGCTGCGCTGGCCGAGCAACTCGTTCACGCGCAGGGCGCGCTCGCGGAAGCCCTCCGTCATGTCGCCGAAGGAGCGGAAGAACTCGCCGAGGTCCTGCAGGAGGTCGATGCCGGTGGCTCGCTTCATCACCGAGAACGCCATGTTCGTTCCGCGGCCGAGCACCTTCAGCCCGAAGAGCCCCGGCGCCATCAGCAGCTGGAGCGAGCGCGAGTCGATGAACTCGGAGAGCTTCCGGGGCGCGTCCAGGAAGTCGAGCGCGTTGCGGGTGGGCGGCGTGTCGAGCACGAGCAGGTCGTAGTGGCCCTCCTGGCTCAGCTCGTAGAGCTTCTCCATCGCCATGTACTCCTGCGAGCCGGCCAGCGCGTTGGACAGCTCCTGGTAGATGCGGTTGGACAGCACCGCATCGCGCGTGCGCTCGTCCGGCGCGTGCCACTCGATCAGCTCGTCGAAGGTGCGCTTGGCGTCGAGCATCATGGCCCAGAGCTCGCCGTCCACGCCGGCGTCGACGCGGCGCTCCTCGTTGCCCAGCTCCCGCAGTCCCAGCGCGTTCGCCAACCGGCGCGCTGGGTCGATCGTCAGCACCGCCACCTTTTTTCCGCGCGCCGCCATGCCGAGCGCTATCGCCGCCGAGGCGGTGGTCTTGCCCACCCCGCCGGAGCCGGCGCAGATGCAGACCTGCTTGCGCTCCAGCCAGTCCTCGATCACTGCGCCTCCTCCAGCCGGTCCGACAGCAGCTCGAGCTCCCGCCGCAGCGGCTCGGGCTCGAACAGGTACGGCAAGGTTGTCACCGGCGCGCGGATTTCCGCCCGCAGGCGCGCGAGCTGCTCCTGCTGTCCACGGGTGCGCTGCTCCCCTATGAGCGCGGCGGCCACCGCGGCCCCGGTGCCGGCCTCGCGCAGGCGCTTCACCTCGCCCGCGTCGAAGCGCTCGGGCAGCACCGCGTTGGCCACCACCTGGTCGATCTCGAGCCCCAGGTCCTCGCCGAGCCGGCGCTCGAGGTCCACGGTCTCGTTCACGGGCATCTCCTCCGGGAGCGCCACGCAAACGACGCCGGTCGCGGACCGGTCGCGCAGGAACGCGTCGATCGACCCCGCCTGCCGGGCGATCGGCCCAACGCGGGCGATGTTGGCGTAGGTGCGCGGAGCGCGCAGCAGCGCCAGCGCGTGGCCGGTCGCCGGGGCGTCCATGATCACGGTGTCGAACGCCGACCCGCCCGTGCGGCGCTTGGCCTGCGCCAGGTCCCAGACCTTGCCCATCGTCACCAGCTCGGTGACGCCCGGGGCGGCCGCGGTCAGGTACCCGAACAGCCGGCTGTGCCCGAGCAGGCCGGCGAGTGCGCCGGACTTGAGCTGGTGGCGCAGCCACTCGTGCATCGCACGCTCGGGCTGAATCGACACGGAGAACAACCCAGGCGCCAGCTCGGCCTCACGGTTGCCCACGTCGTGCACGCCGAACAGCCCGGCGAGCCGCTCCTGCTGGGCGACCTCGCAGACCACGGTCCGCCTGCCGCGCCGCGCGGCCACGAGGCCGAGGGCGGCCGCGACGGTGGTCTTGCCGACCCCGCCCTTGCCCGTCACCACGACGAGCCGCCTGTCCAGAAGCGCGGACATCCAGCGGACGCTAGCGTGACCGCCCTTGACCGAGCTCGAACGCGCCATCCATGCCCAGCCCGCCGAGCTGCGCCGCCTCGCGTCGCTCGACGTGCCGGCCGCCGCGAAGCGGCTGGCCGCGGGCGAGCGCGTCTGGCTGGTGGGGACTGGAACCAGCTGGCACGCGGCGGAGCTCGGCGCCGCCATGTTCGCCCGGGCCGGCGTCGACGCTCGCTTCGCCTCGTCCAACGAGTTCGCTTGCCGTTCGCCGCTGCGGGCGGGCGACGGCGTGATCGTGCTCTCCCACACGGGCGAGACCGCCTACGCGCGGGCGGCGCGTAGGCGCGCGCTGGACATCGGCGCCGAGACCGTCTCGATCACCGCCTCGGGGGTCGGCTGGCCCGAGGCGATCGAGACCGGCGAGCGCGAGCGCTCCGAGACATACACCCGCAGCTACACCTCCGCCCTGGCCGTGCTGGCGCTGATCGCGGGCGTGCTCGGCGCCGAGGGCCTCGGGCCCGCGGCGGTGGTGGCGGCGGCCGATGCGACGGAGGCCGCGCTGGAGTCGCCCGACGACTTCTCGGAGCCGCCGGGGCTGATCGTGCTCGCAGGCCTCGGGGCGGGGATGGTCACCGCCCGCGAGGGAGCGCTCAAGCTGCGCGAGGCCGCCCGCCTGCCCGCCGAGGGTTACGACGCCGAGTACCTCTTGCACGGCAACGCGGTGCCGCTGGGCGAGCAGGACGCGCTGATCGTCGTCGGCCGCGACGCGGACGGCTTCCTCCCGCGCCTCGCGGACGCCGGCCGGGCCGCCGGCCTATCCGTGACCGAGCTGGACCAGGCCGAGCCGGCCGACGACCTGATGGCTCAGATCCCGCTCACGGCGCGCCTGCAGGTGCTGGCGCTGCGCCGCGCCGAGGCCGGCGGGCACGACCCGGACAAGGTCATCACGGGCCCCTGGGCCGACGAGACGCTGTGGGCGACCGGCGCCACATGGCGCCTCCTTCGGAAGGAATCCCCTTCCCGCGTGCGAATACGCCCTTCGTAATGGGACTACCTCGGAGGCACGCGTGACGCCCACGGCCAAGGTCATAGCGTTCACCAACCAGAAGGGCGGCGTCGCCAAGACGACCACCACGCTCAACCTTGCGGCGGCGTTCGTCGAGCGGGATCACCGCGTCCTCTGCATCGATCTCGACCCCCAGGGCAACCTCACGATGAGCCAGGGGATCGATCCCGACACGCTCGAGATGTCGATGTACGACGTCCTGGTGCACCAGGTCTCGATCCGCGAGGTGATCCGCAAGCGCGAGGTGGACGTGGCGTGCGCCTCGATCGACCTGGCCGGAGCCGAGATCGCCATGTCCACGATGATCGGCCGCGAGCGCTCGCTGAAGAAGGCGCTGACGCCGATTCTCGAGGACTACGACTACATGTTCATCGACACGCCGCCGAGCCTCGGGCTGCTCACGATCAACGCCCTGACGGCCGCCCAGAAGGTGATCGTCCCCGTGCAGTGCGAATATCTGTCGATGCGTGGGCTGATTCAGCTCCAGAACACGCTGTCCATGGTTCGCGAAGAGCTCAACCCGGAGATTGAGATAGAGGGCATCCTGCCGACGCTCGTGGACAACCGCACCGTGCATGCGAAGGAGGCGATCGAGATCCTGGAGGAGAACTTCGGGGATCGCGTCTTCGCTTCGCGCATCAACAAGACAGTCCGCTTTGCCGAGGCCCCCGTGAAGGGGATGTCCGTGCTCAAGTACGACCCCGACGGCAAGGCGGCGTACGCCTACCGGCAACTGGCGGAGGAGGTCCTGGCGAATGGCAAGCGGTAAGAGGGCGAGCATGCGCGAGGGGCCCCTGGCCCAGCTCTTCCGGAAGACAGAGGACGACGGTACGCCGGAGGCGCAGAGCGAGCAGCCCCGCCGCGAGGAGCGCCAGGAGTCCCAGGCGCCCCGCGCGCCGCGCACCGGCCGCCCGCTGCCCGAGGACGGGCCGGCGCCCCAGGCAACCCGGCACGTGCCCGAGCCGCAGGCCCAGGAGGAGCGCTCCGACGACAGCTCTTTCGAGCGGCGCGCCACCGAGGCCGCCCGCCGCGCCGAGGAGCGCGCGCGCCGGCGCGAGGAGGACTCGCACCCGGAGCGCGGCTGGAGCCGCTACGAGGGCGTGCCCTCGCCCGAGGAGCGCCTGAGGTCCGTCTTCTCGTCGGACATCCCGGAGAACATCCTCGACCGCGGCCCCACCCCGGCGCCCACGCCGGTCCGCCGCGACCCCGAGCCCGAGCGCTCGCCCTATGGCATGCCCTCCGGCACGAAGGTGGCCGAGCCCGTGCTGCGCGTGGTCGGCGTCGGCGGCGCCGGCGTCAACGCCGTCAACCGCATGATCGAGGCCGAGGTGGAGGGCGTGGAGTTCCTCGCCGTCAACACCGACACCCAGTCGCTCGAGCAGTCCGCCGCCAACAACCGCCTGCACATCGGCAGCGGCATCACGCGCGGGCTGGGCTCCGGGTCGAACCCCGATCTCGGGCGTGCCGCGGCGATGGAGGACTACGACGAGCTGAAGAGCCTGCTGAAGGGCTCCGACATGGTGTTCATCACGGCGGGCGCCGGCGGCGGCACGGGCACCGGAGCCGCACCCGTGGTGGCGCGCATCTCACGCGAGGTGGGAGCGCTCACGGTCGGCATCGTCACCAAGCCGTTCTCCTTCGAGGGAGCGCGGCGCGGCGAGCAGGCCGACCAGGGCGTGGAGGAGCTGGCCCGCGAGGTGGACACGCTGATCGTGATCCCGAACGCGCGCCTGCTGACGGTGCTCGACAAGTCGGCCTCGATGGTCGACGCCTTCCGCGTGGCCGACGACGTGCTGCGCCAGGGCGTGCAGGGCATCTCCGACCTGATCACGCTGCCGGGCCTGATCAACCTCGACTTCGCCGACGTGCGCACGATCATGGCCGAGGCCGGGCAGGCCCTGCTCGGTATCGGCATGGGCGCGGGCGAGCACCGCGCGATGGACGCGGTCGAGCACGCGATCGAGTCGCCGCTGCTCGAGACCTCGCTGGAGGGCGCCCGTTCGATCCTGCTGTCGGTGACCGGCGGGCGCGACCTGTCGCTGTGGGAGGTCAACGAGGCCGCCAAGGCGGTGGCCGAGGCCGCCCATCCGGACGCCAACATCATCTTCGGCGCAATGGTCGACGAGAAGGTCGAGGACCAGTGCTGGGTCACGGTCGTGGCCACCGGCTACGGCGACCGGCCGCAGCACCGCGCGGCCCCGCGCGGCGACAGCCGCGAGTCGCGCATCCCGGCGGACGCCGAGCCGCGCGTGAGGCGCGGGCGCGAGCGCACCGGCGAGACGCTGGCCGACATCGACGTTCCAGAGTTCATTCCGCGCTAGGTACGGTCCCCTCATGAGAGGGGTCGTGGCCGCAGGCCACCCGGTCACCGCGCGGGCCGGGGCCGAGGTGTTGCGCGACGGCGGCAACGCCGTCGATGCCGCTGTGGCATGCGTGCTCATGTCGTGGGTGGCGGAGTCGCCGCTGACGGGGCCGGGGGCGGGCGGCTTCATGCTCGTGCACACGGCGGGCGGGGAGGACCACCTGCTCGATTTCTTCGTCGCGGCCCCCGGACGCGGCCTGCACAACCCCGAGCCCGCCGCGCTCACGCCGATCGACATCCACTTCTCCGAGGACGCCGTTCAGCGCTTCAATGTGGGTCCGTCCTCGTGCGGCGCCTACGGGAACCCGCTCGGGCTCTCGCAGGCGCTCGAGCGCTTCGGCAGCGTCGCCCTCGGTGAGCTGACGGCCGGGCCGGCCCAGGCGGCTCGCGAGGGCGTCGAGGTGGTGCCGATGCAGGCGCTCCTGTTCGAGATCCTCGCGCCGATCTTCCGCTCGACTCCGGAGTGCGCCGAGCTCTACGCCCCCGGCGGCGAGCTGCTGGGCGAGGGCGACCGCTTCCGCATGCCCGAGCTCGGCGACCTGCTCGAGCGGCTCGGCGCCGAGGGTCCCGGGTTCCTCTATGCGGGCGACGTCGCGCAGGCCTGCGGCGAGTGGGTGCTCGAGCGCGGCGGCCTGCTCACGCGCGAGGACCTGGCCGCGTACGAGGTGGTCGAGCGCGAGCCCGCCAGCGTGACCTATCAGGGCAGGCAGGTGCTCACCAACCCGCCGCCCTCCTCCGGCGGCATCCTGATCGCGGACGCTCTCGGCATCCTCGAGCGGCTGGAGCGTCCGCACGGTCCCCACGTGATCGCCGAGGTGATCGCCTCGACCAACCGCGCGCGCGACGAGGAGTTCCTCGCCGGGCTGGGCCAGGAGGGCTACCTCGAGCGCTTCCTGCGCAAGGACGCTCTCGACCACGTGGCCACCGAGGTGCGCTCGCGGCTCGGGAAGCCGGAAGCACCCGGCTCGGCCGGGGGCGCGCGGTTGGGCAAGCCGGAAGCACCCGGCTCGGCCGGGGGCGCGCGGTTGGGCAATACCACGCACATCTCGGTGCTGGACGCCGATGGCGGCTGCGCCACCGTCACCTGCTCGAACGGCTCGTGCTCGGGGGTGGTGGTGCCCGGCACCGGCATGCACCTCAACAACATGCTCGGCGAGCAGGACCTCAACCCGCTCGGCTACCACCGCCACGAGCCCGGGGCCCGGGTGCCGAGCATGATGGCCCCGACGGTGGCGCTGCGCGGCGGGCGGCCCGAGGTCGCCCTGGGCTCCGCGGGCTCCAACCGGATCCGCTCGGCGATCCTGCAGACGCTGCTGGCGGTGGTGGACAACGGCCTGCCGGCCGAAGACGCCGTGGCGCGTCCGCGTATCCATGTCGAGCGTCGCGAGGTGGAGGCGGAGCCCGGCGTGGACGAGGCCGCGCTCTCGCAGCTGGAGCAGGGCGGCTGGGCGGTCCGCCGCTGGGCCGAGCAGAACCTCTTCTTCGGCGGGGTCCAGGCCGTTGCGCGCAACCCGCAAACTGGCGAGCTGAGCGGCGGCGGCGATCCCCGGCGTGGAGGTTTTGCAGAGGTTGTTCGGTGATCGTGCACCGCTGTTCGACCGCGTGTCGATCGGGCGGGGGGCGATTTCCGACGGCTGTCCAATGATCGGTGGCCGCCGGCTGTCGATCCTGTGGGAGTGGCGGAGCGCCTCTCAGCGATCGACGGGTCCTTCCTGCGAGTCGAGAGCCCGAGTGCGCACATGCACGTCGCGTGGAGCGCGATGTTCCGGGTCCCCGCCGGCGAGCCGCGCCCGACGCTGACCCGGCTGCGCCGGCACATCGCCGGCCGCCTGGCGCGCGTGCCGCGCTTTCGCTGCCGGCTGGCCTGGGCTCCGCCGGGCATGGGCGAGCCGTTCTGGGTGGAGGACCCGGACTTCGATGTCGCCAACCACGTGCTGCCGCTGGGGACGCTCGGCCTCGAGTTGGACGACCAGCGCTTCGAGCTGCTCTGCGACAGCGTGCTGTCGGCGCCGCTCGACCGGCGCCGGGCGCTGTGGGAGATCCGGCGCCGCGCTTCGGCGACGGAGGGTGCGGGCTGGTGGCCAAGATCCACCACGCCCTGGTGGACGGCCGCTCGGCGGTGGAGGTCGCTCAGCTGCTGTTCGACGTCGAGCCGAACGGGGTGGCGGAGCTACCGGTGGCGTGGGAGGCGCCGCCCGCGCCGGGAGCG
>JACCSF010000336.1 GCA_013813135.1 Thermoleophilaceae bacterium
CGTCCGTGCCAGCGAGGCGACCGTGGGTCGGCTCACGGCGGCTCCCACCGCGCGAATCCCCTCGAAGTCGCCCGGCGAGGAGGCAGCGAACCCCGCTTCGATCACGTCGACCCCCAGGCGCTCCAGCGCGCACGCGATCTCCACCTTCTCGTCTGGCGAGAGGGCGATGCCGGGGGACTGCTCGCCGTCCCTGAGCGTCGTGTCGAAAACCGTGATCCTGCGGCGATGTGCCACTGCTCTCTTCTCCTCCTGTGCGGTCGCCCGAGGGCGCACCTCTGGTGTCACTAGGTCGACGTCTGCGCCTCGCGGCGCGTGAGCGCGATCTCCCCCTAGAGGGGGAGAATCAGGAGAAGCTCGATGCCGGCACCGCAGCCAGGTACGTCCAAGGCTGTGGTGTTGCCGGGTGTGAGTACAGACCAGTTCGGCATCGAAGGGCACAGTCTGCTGGCGACGGTCGTGCTTGTCAAGACACGACCGCGGTATCTTCACGCAGCGGCGTCGGCCTTCCCGTCTGCCCGCCGCGCGAGCTCGTCCTCCACGGCTGCGGGGTCGAGGCCTCTTGCCGCGAGCAGCACGTAACTGTGGAACCAGAGGTCGGCGAGCTCCGCGACGAGACGCTCGTCGCTCTCGCACGCGCCTGCGAGCGCCGCCTCGAGGCCCTCCTCCCCGAGCTTCCTCGCCGCGGCGACAGGCCCGGCGGCGACGAGCCCCGCAACGTACGACCCGTCCAGCCGCGTTGTCGCGCGCTCGGCGACCCGTCGCCAGAGCCAGGGCGCGAAGCAGGAGAGCGAGCCGGTATGGCATGCGGGCCCGGCTGGACGCACGCGCAGGAGCAGCGCGTCGCCGTCGCAGTCCTCGCGGAGCTCTTCGACGATGAGCACGTTCCCCGAGGTCTCGCCCTTGCGCCAGAGCCGGCCGCGCGAGCGGCTGAAAAAGTGCGCTTCGCCCGTCTCGCGCGTCCGACCGAGCGCCTCGTCGTCCATCCAAGCGAGCATGAGGACACGGCCAGTGGCGGCGTCCTGGACGATCGCCGGGTAAAGCTCAGGCTGCATCGCGGAGCGGCACGCCCAGGCCGCGGAGCTCGTCTCGGAGCGCGCCCAGCCGTGCCGGGCTCTCGTGGAGGATCGATGCGAGGAGCGCCGCCTGGGCGACTTCGAGCGCCTCGGCCACGTGCCGGGCCTCGCCGGCTCCGCCCGAGGCGATCACCGGAATGGAGACCGCGTCCGCAACTGCGCGGGTGAGCCCGAGGTCGTAACCCGCTCTCGTGCCATCGGCGTCGATCGAGGTCAGCAGGATCTCGCCGGCGCCGCGCGCCTCGGCCTCGGCCGCCCAGGTGAGGGCGTCGCGGCCGGTCGGGACCGTCCCCGCCCGCGCGTACACCTCGCTCGCCGAGGCGTCGATCGCGACGACGACGGCCTGCGAGCCGAGGAGCGCCGCAAGCTCCCCGATCAGCCCGGGACGCTCGAGCGCGGCGCTGTTGACGGCGACCCTGTCGGCTCCTGCGCGCAGCAGGGCTTCGCCATCCGCAGCGCTGCGCACGCCACCTCCGACCGTGAACGGGACTGCGAGCTCGTCAGCCACGCGCGAGACGAGCTCCGGTAGCAACGTCCGCTCCTCCA
Organism: Thermoleophilaceae bacterium; assembly: GCA_013813135.1. GTDB lineage: Bacteria > Actinomycetota > Thermoleophilia > Solirubrobacterales > Thermoleophilaceae > JACVRW01. Next base: position 1,620 of record JACCSF010000336.1, read on the forward strand.
CGGTTGCGGTCACGTCGAGGAAGACGAGCTCGTCGGCGCCGGCGTCGGAGTAGGCCGCACCGAGCTCGACCGGATCGCCAGCGTCGCGCAACCCCTGAAAGCGAACGCCCTTGACGACGCGCCCGCTCGCGACGTCGAGGCAGGGGATCAGGCGCGGGAGAGGCATCGGGCGAGGAAGCGCGCTCCCGCCGCGCCGCTCTTTTCCGGGTGGAATTGGACGCCGAGGAAGCTCCCAGCCTGGGCGGCGGCGACGATCCCCTCGGAGCGGGCGCTCGCCGTGGGGGTCTCCGCAGTGTAGGAGTGCGCGAAGTAGAAGGACTCGCCGCCGGGCTCCACTCGTGCCCAGCCGATCCGGGGGACACGGCCTTTCCGCAGGCGCTTGGCCCGTCCGGGGAGGAGCCCGAGCGCGGGGGTGCCTCCATCTTCCTCGCTCTCCTCGAGCGCGAGCTGGAGTCCGAGGCAGATCCCGAGCGTCAGCCCGCCCGCACCCACGCGGGAGCGGAGCGCCGCGTCGAGCCCGCACTCGCGCAGCCCGCTCATTGCGCTCGCCGCCGATCCGACCCCCGGCAGCACGACGAGATCGGCCGCGATGACATCGTCTGGATCGCGCGTCGAGCGGGCATCGGCGCCGAGCCGGGCCAAGGCCGCAAGAACGGAGCGCACGTTGCCCGCCCCATAGTCGCAGACGGCGACTCTCATAGGACCCCCTTGGTCGAAGGGACGCCTCCGTCCTCGCGGCGGACCGCGGCGCGGAGCGCACGGCCGACAGCCTTGAACGCGGCCTCAGCGACGTGGTGCTCGTCGCGGCCGGTCGCTTCGACATGAAGTGACAAACGCGCCGCCTGGGCAATGCTCTGGAGGACGTGCCCCGCGAGGCCGGGCTCGCGTTCGAGTTGGAGCTCGGCCCAGGGCCGGCCACCGAGGTCGACCGCCGCGCGGGCGAGCGCCTCGTCCATCGGCGCAACGGCGTCGCCGTAGCGGGCGATCCCTCGCCTGTCGCCGAGCGCGCGGTCGAGCGCCTGTCCGAGCGCGAGAGCGGCGTCCTCGGCGGTGTGGTGGGGCCCCGTCTCTAGGTCGCCCACGCCCTCGAGCACGAGGTCGAGTCCGCCGTGGAAAGCGAGCTGCTCGAGGAGGTGGTCGTAGAGACCCGCGCCTGTGGCGACGCGCACCCGCCCGGCCCCGTCGAGCGCGAGCCGCACGCGGATCCGGGTCTCGGCGGTCGCACGGATATGGCGAACGCGACGCCCGCCCGAGGCGGCGACCGGAGCCGGTCGGTCGAGCGCTCCGGCCAGCGCCTCTAGCAAGAGGTCGTCGTCCTCGCGGTCGCGGACGGTGATGCGGAGACCGTCGGCGAAGACGCGCACGACGATGCCCGACCGGAGCAGCGCCTCGCCGAGAGCATGGGGCTCGGAGAGCGGCACGAACAGGAAGCTGGCGCGGGATGCAAGGGGCTCGAGCCCGAGCGCGCGAAGCCCGCGCGCCAGCCGCTCCCGTTCCTCGAGCTCGGGGCCGACATCGGGCGGGTCCGCGAGCGCGGCGAGCGCGAGTGCCGCAGAGAGGGTGGAGACCGGAAGCGGCGCCTGGCGCCGGTTCAGCTCGGCCGCCGTGTCGCGGTCGGCGAGCGCGTACCCGACCCGGGCGCCCGCGAGCCCGAACGCCTTGGAAAACGTGCGCAGGACGACCACTCCATCGTCGATGAGAGGCAAGGCCGTCTCGCCGGCGTACTCGAAGTAGGCCTCGTCGACGATGAGCGGCCGCGCATCCGGCAGACCGCCGAGCTCGCCCGTCGGATTGTTCGGGCGGCAGCAGAAGATGACCGCCGGGTCCTCGTCGCTCACCTCCGCTCCAGCGAGGCCGGCGGCGATGCGAAAGAGCGGGTATGTCGGCTCCCCCGCAACCGAGACCCGGTCGCCGGGACCCGCGAACGTCCTCGCGCAGAGCAGGATCAGGTCGTCGGCTCCCGCCCCGAGCACGACGTTCTCGGGCTCGACGCCGGCGTAGTCCGCGACGGCGGCGAGGAGACTGGAGTGCCCGCCGTGGGCGTATTCGTTCACCTCCGCCAGGGCGCCCGCGATCGCGCCGGGCCGCGCGGAGCGGTGCGGCTGCGCCGGGACGTTGCCGTCGAAGCGGACGATCTCGAACGGGTCGAGCCCCACCTCTCGAGCCAGGTCCTCCGTCGAGGGCGCCCATGCGTACGGGACGAACGACGCCGGCAGCGCCCTCATCGCCGCACCGCCTCGGCGTGGGCGGCCATTCCCTCCACTGCGGCGAGCGCCTCGACTGTTGGACGGAGGTGCGCGAGGCCCGGCGCAGTGAGGCGCTGCACCGTCACCGGCTTCAGGAACGTCTCCAGTCCGAGCCCACCGACCGCACGCGCCCAGCCGCCAGTTGGCAGCACGTGGTTCGCACCGGTCGCGTAGTCACCGGCCGCGACCGCCGACCAGGGCCCGACGAAGACTGAGCCCGCACACCGCACGCGGTCGGCCAGCGCCTCCACGTCCTCGCCGAGGAGCACGAGATGCTCCGGTGCCAGCGCCTCGACCTGGGCGAGCGCGCGCTCGAGGTTTCCGTTGGCCTGGACCAGGCGGCAGACGGAGTCGGGCCCGTGCTCGGCCTGCGCGGCGAGCTCGAGCTCCGCTACGCGCTCGTTCGTGCCGTCTCCGGTCAGGACGACCACCTCGGACGGCCCCGCCGGCAGGTCGATCGCCACGTCCCGAGAGACGAGGAGCTTCGCCTCGTTCACATGGGCGTTGCCCGGCCCGACGATCTTGTCGACGCGCGGGATCGACTCGGTGCCGTAGGCGAAGGCGGCGATCGCGGGCGGACCGCCGAGCGCCCAGACCTCGTCGATCCCGAGCAGTCGAGCCGCTGCGGCGACGGCTCCAGCGCCGGCCGGGGGCGTTGCGACGACGATGCGCTCGACGCCGGCGACCTGCGCGGGCACTGCGCACATGACGAGCGTGGAGACGAGACCGCGCGGGACGTAGATCCCGACCGACGCGAGCGGAACCCAGCGCCGCGTGAGCTCCACGCCGGGCGCCACCTCGAGCTTCAGGTCGGCCGGGCGCTGGAGCGCGTGCCAGCGTCGCACGGCCCCCGCGAGCGCGAGAATCGCCTTCGCCGGGACCCCGTCTTCCGGCTCTGCGAGCCGCGGCTCGGCGCCGTCGAGGCGCAGCGCCCATTCCAGCAGCGCTGCATCTCCGCGTTCACGGACGTCCTCGAGGATGCGGGCGACATCGCTCATGCCAACATTCGCTCGACGGGGAGCAGCAGGATCGAGGAGCCGCCCGCGGCTTCGAGCCGGGGGAGGAGGCTCCAGACGTCGGCGGCCGGGACGAGCGCGTGCACGGCGACCATCCCCGGCTCGGCAAGCGGCACGATGCTCGGCGCCCGCGAGCCGGGTACGAGCTCGCAGATGGCATCCAGCGCGCTCTCCGGCGCATTCAGCATCAGGTACCGCGTCCGGCGTGCGTCGACGACGCTCCGCAGGATCCGCGCGAGCCGGGGCGCGCGCCCGTCGCCGCGGCGCCGGCCCACGAGTACCGCCTCCGACGAGAACAGCACCCCCACGGAGCGAAGGCCGTTCGTGCGCAGCGTGCTGCCGCTCGAGACGAGGTCGACGATCGCGTCGGCGAGGCCGAGCCGGGGGGCGACCTCGACCGAGCCTGTGACCTCGATCAGCTTGACGGCAATGCTCCGCTCGGCGAGCAGCCGGCCAGTCAGGCGGGGGTAGACGGTCGCGGCGCAGAGGCCGTCGAGGTCGTCGAGCGCCTGCACCGCCGACTCCTCCGGCACTGCCGCCTCGAGCGTGCAGGCGCCGAAGCCGAGCCGCAGCAACTCCTCGACTGCCGCTTCCCGCTCGTGCACGAGATCGAGGCCCGTGATGCCGCAGTCGACGACGCCGTCCTGGACATACTCCGGCACGTCGGCCGCGCGGACGAGCAGGACGTCGACGGGCGCGTTCCGGCACGGGAAGGCAAGCGCCCGGTCGCCCGGCCTCTCCGGCCCGAGACCTGCGTCCTCGAGGAGCGCGACCGCCGGCTCTCGGAGACGGCCCTTCGCAGGAATCGCGATCTTCAGGCGCTGCGCGCGAGCCTGCGTCTCCGGCGGTCGAGCGCCAGCCGGTACCCGCCCTCGCCGTGTCGCAGCCAGTGCGCCACCCGCGTCACCGTCGTCGTCGACGCGCCCGTTCTCCTCGCCACCTCGTGATAGCGCAGGCCCTGGTCCAGCAGTCGGGCGGCGTGCCAGCGGTGCGCCATCGCCTCGATCTCCGCCAGCGTGCAGAGATCCCGGAAGAAGCGCTCCGCCTCCCCCGGCGTCCGCAGGACGAGAATCGTCCCAAAGAGATCGTTTGTCTCGGCCGTTCGCCACTGGTGTGAAGGCTCTTCCGTCATCGCAGGATGTTCTCTCGGCTAGTGTAGCGTATTAGCATGCTAACATGACACAAGGAAAACACAGCCTCGAGCTGATACCGGCGGTCGACCTGCTCGGCGAGGGCGTTGTCCGGTTGGAGCGCGGCGACTTCGACCGCATCGTCGCGCGTGAAGCGGATCCGGTGGCGCTCGTCAAGCGCTTCGTCGAGGCCGGTGCGCGGCTCGTCCACGTCGTCGATCTCGACGGCGCCCGCTCGGGCCGCGTACGGCCCGAGCTCGTCCGACGGCTCGCCGTCGTCGCGGCCCCGGCGCGTATCCAGGCCTCCGGAGGCGTGCGCTCACTCGCAGACGCGGAGCGGCTGCTCGAGGCGGGTGCCGACAGGGTCGTCGTCGGGACGGCGGCATTCGCCGCCCCACGCGCGCTCGAGCGGTACGCGGCCGCGCTCGACGGCCGCCTCGTCGTCGCCGTCGACGTCCGCGCCGGACGCGTCGTCACGCGCGGGTGGAGCCTGGAGACGGAGATGACGGCCGAAGAAGCAGCCGAGCGCTGTGCGGCGGCGGGGGTCTCCCGCATTCTCTGCACCTCGGTCGACCGCGACGGAACCCTCGCCGGGCCCCATCTCGAGCTCCTCACGCGCGTGCGCGAGCGGTCGGGGGTGCCGGTGCTCGCAGCCGGTGGCATCCGCTCGCAGGCCGACCTCGTCGCCGTCGAAGGGCTGGGTTGCGAAGGAGCGATCGTCGGCCGGGCGCTACTCGAAGGCCGCCTTCCGCTCTCGACCCTGGCTGCGCATGGGTAGCGCTCCCGCGGGCCGCTCACGGCCGCTCACAGCGCCAGCGCAGGGCACGCCTGAAAGTCGTCTCTACACTCAACCTCCAATGGCCATCACCGAGTCGACCTGGACACCTTCCTCGTGGCGGGAGCTCCCGGCGGGTCAGCAGCCGGAGTGGCCGGACCCGGCGGCGCTCGCCGCGGTGCGGGAGCGGTTGCGTGGGCTGCCACCGCTCGTCTTTGCAGGCGAGGCGCGGGCGCTTCTGGCCGCGCTCGGCGAGGTCTGCGAGGGACGTGCCTTCCTGCTCCAAGCAGGAGATTGCGTCGAGTCGTTCCGCGACGTCTCTGCTCCCGCCATTCGCGAGAAGCTGAAGGTGCTGCTCCAGATGTCGGCCGTGCTCACCTACGGCGCGACGCTCCCTGTCGTGAAGGTGGGGCGCATCGCCGGGCAGTTCGCGAAGCCGCGCAGCGAGCGGACTGAGGTCGTCGACGGGATCGAGCTCCTCTCGTTCCGAGGCCACGTCGTCCACTCCGACGAGCCGACGCCGGAAGCGCGCGTTCCCGACCCCGAGCGGCTCGTCCAGGGTTACTACCAGGCTGCGTCGACCCTCAACCTGCTGCGGGCCTTCACGAAGGGAGGCTTCGCCGACCTGACGCTCGTCCACACCTGGAACCGCGAGTTCGTCGCCGCCTCGCCGGCGGGTCAGCGATACGAGGCGCTGGCCAGCGAGATCGGGCGGGCGCTCCGCTTCATGGAGGCGATCGGGATCGACCTCGCCAGGGAGCCGACCCTGCACGAGGTGGACGTGTGGACGAGCCACGAGGGGCTCCTGCTCGAGTACGAGGAGGCGCTCACGCGCACGGACTCGCTCACCGGGCAGCCATACGACTGCTCGGCGCACATGCTCTGGATCGGCGAGCGCACGCGTGACCTCGCCGAAGCGCACGTCGAATTCTTCTTCGGTGTCTTGAATCCGATCGGCGTCAAGCTCGGCCCTGCCGCAACGCCCGAGGACGCCGTTGCGCTCGGCGAACGGTTGAACCCGCACCGGGTGCCGGGGCGGCTGACGTTCATCGCGCGCATGGGCGCGGAGCGCGTGCGCGAGACGCTTCCACCGCTGCTCGAGGCAGTGCGCGACGCCGAGATCCCCGTCGTGTGGGCGTGCGACCCGATGCACGCGAACCTCGTCCGCATGCCGACCGGCACGAAGACGCGCCGGTTCGACTCGATCATGACCGAGCTCCAGGGGTTCTTCGCCGCGCATCGCGAGGTCGGTACGTGGCCCGGAGGAGTACACATCGAGTTCACCGGAGAAGACGTGACCGAGTGCCTCGGCGGCTCGGAGGCCGTACTCGAGGAGCAGCTCGACCATCGCTACGAGACGCTCTGCGACCCACGTCTGAACGGCCGCCAGTCGCTGGACCTCGCATTTCGCGTCGCCGAGCTCATGCGAGCCGTTTGACGATCGGCTGGACATGCGGCTAGCCATCGTCGGGACCGGACTCATCGGGGCTTCCGCGGGCCTCGCGGCGCGGCGGGTGGGAATCGGGCAGGTCGCGGCCTGGG
>JACCSF010000341.1 GCA_013813135.1 Thermoleophilaceae bacterium
TCGGGGAGACAGGATTTGAACCTGCGACCGCCCGGCCCCCAGCCGGGTGCGCTACCAGACTGCGCCACTCCCCGAAGCGGGCGACCGGACTCGAACCGGTACTAAGAGCTTGGAAGGCTCTTGTGCAGCCGTTACACCACGCCCGCGCGAATAGCGAGTGTAGGGATTCATCGGCAGCGGCGGGACTCGACTGGAATGCGCCCGCGTGCGTGCTCTACAGCGGCACCACCGCTAGCCCGCCAGCCAGCGCTTGGGGTTCTCCACCATCATCTGGTCGAGCTGCGCGTCGGTCATGCCGCGCTGCTTGAGCTCGGGGATGACCGTCTCGAACAGGAAGGTCATGGACCAGTCGGGAACCTCGTTGGCCCTGAGGTAGTCCTGGACTTCGAGCGGGAACCAGTCGATCGTCGAGCAGTAGTCCTGCGAGAGGAACATGCGGTCGGCGTAGCCGCGCTCGAGGAGGGCGAGCACGGTGGCGTTGCGCTGCTCGGTGGCCAGGAACAGGTCGAGCCCGTAGCGGTCCATGCCGATCCAGCAGCCGGTCTCCAGCAGGCGCTCGATGTAGTCGAGGTCGTCGGTGTCGCCGGTGTGGGCGATCTGCACCTTCGCCGGGTCCACGCCCTCCTCGTCGAAGATCCGCATCTGCTCGAGGCCGGTGGCGCTGGCCGGGCGCGAATGGGCCATGATCGGCCTGCCGGTCTGCTTCGAGGCGCGCGCGGCAGCCCGGTGGATCTTCTCGACGTTCGGTGTGACGCCGGGCTCGTCCGCCGCGCACTTGATGAAGGCGGGCTTGATCTCGGTGCCCTGGATGCCGTGCTCGAGCTCGTGGACGAAGATCGCGGCGACGCCGTCCTCATCGCGGTTGAGCAGGAATTGCGGGAGGTGGTCGTAGGTGTAGACGCCGGTGGCGAGCACGACGTTGAGGCCGCTCTCGTCGGCCACGCGCTTGCTGAAGCGGGCGTCGCGGGTGAGGAACAGCGCGCTGGGCTCGACCACCGTACGGACGCCGTGGCCCCTGACCGCGTTCGCGTCGGCGATGGCGGCGTCCCAGTCGGCCTGCTCGACGTACAGATGCGGGAACTGGAAGCGGCCGGCCTCGTCGGTCGCCCTGAAGTGCTCGTGGATCAGCGTCAGGCCAAGCTGATCCACGTCCACGGGCCCGCCCGTGGTCTCGACTGTGGGCATGCGGGTCTCCTCCCGGATCGCGGTCCGGGCGGAAAGCTACCGCCAGCCGGGCTCGGCCACCCGCCGCTCCTCACCGGGATCGAGCACGGCACCGAGCACGACGCCGGCGACCGTGACCACGAGCGCGACGACCAGGCGCAATAGGAAGGTGCCGTCGACGCCCTCCCGCAGCGCCGCGACGAGCGCGAGCACGAGCGGAAACGCGAGCGGCAGCCACTTCATGCGCCCCGCGGCGGCGTAGCCGAAACCGAGGCCGGCGAGGAAGAAGAGGGCGTAGGCGACGATGGCCATGAATAAGACGGGGCAGCCAGGATTCGAACCTGGGACCTCCGGTTTTGGAGACCGGCGTTCTGGACCAGACTGAACTACTGCCCCTTGCGCAGCGATTGTAGGGCCGCACCCCCGGAACATCTCGATCTCTCACGCAAGAGCGTGGCGCTCCTGGACGAATTCTTCGGTCCGAAGACCTAGGCGGTCCATGCGGGCGGAGGGACTCGAACCCCCACGCTCTTTCGAGCACCAGGACCTAAACCTGGACTGTCTACCAGTTCCAGCACGCCCGCCAAACCCCGGCAATCCGGGGAGACAAAGGGTATTGTGACCCCGATGGCCGACACGGTCCTCGTGCATCCCAATCGGGACAAGGCGGAGTCGAAGGCCACCAAGGCCGTTGTTGTTCTGCTGCTGATCACGAGCGCCGCGCTCATCCTCGTGGTCACCATCGGTGGTTGGTCGCAGCTTCAGGGCGCTCAGATCGTTTCGTTTGTCTACGCCCTGATCTATCTCGGAATGGCGTTCGTCGTGAGTCGCTGGAACCGCGGTGTGCTCCCGGTGGCCGCCGCTCTGGCGCTGCTGTTCGCGGTGATCGCCGCCGTCGCCGGTCCGGCGTGGTTCGACCGCGACAAGCCGGGCTTCGACGATCCCACGCTCGATCCGTCGATCCTCGGCCTCCTCACGCTCATCCTCGTCCCGGTCCAGCTCTTGTTGGTCGCACTCGCCATGCGCGGGTTCCAGCAGCAGTGGAACGTGGAGGTCGAGGTCACGCACGACGAGGCCGACCGCTACGGCAGCGGCGACGTCGGGTCGGGCCGAGTCCAGCCGGCCTAGCTGCCCCTGGCACCCCTACCATCTGAAGGTCCAAGCCCGGGTGGCGGAATTGGCGATACGCGATGGCCTCAAAAGCCATTGTCCCTTTGCGGACATGTGGGTTCGAGTCCCACCCCGGGTACTGAACGCGGCGCCCGCGCCTCTACGCTGGCGGCGTGACGTTCGGGGAATGGCTACTGGTTGCCCTGGCTGTGGCGGTCGTCGCCTACGCCGCGGTGGTGCTGGCGCTGGTCGCGGCCGGGCGCGGCGCCGACGCTCGCGCCCTCGCTCGCTTCGTCCCTGACTGCGTTGTGCTCTTCAAGCGCCTGCTCGCGGACCCGCGGGTGGAGTGGTGGCGAAAGGCGCTGCTCGTCGGCGTGATCGTCTACCTGGCGTCGCCGATCGACCTCGTGCCCGACTTCATCCCGGTGGCCGGCCAGCTCGACGACGCGATCCTGGTCGTGGTCGCCCTGCGCGTCCTCTTGCACGGGTCCGGCCCGCGCCTGCTGGCCGAGCACTGGCCCGGCCTACGGCAGTCGCTCCACTTGATCCTCCGCTTCGCACACTGACTCAGCCGAGCCCGTGCTTGTCGGCGGCCCACGCGCTCGCCTGCTCGTCGAGCGGCAGCGTCGGAACGAGCTCCTGCCACGACACGGCGGCAAAGCGGAACCGCTCGGGGTCGGCGTTGGCGTCCACCGCCTGACTCAGCAGAGCGGGCCAGCCGGGCCAGTCGCCGTCCGCGGCGAAGTAGGGATTGTCGGCGTCGTAGAGCAGCGCCAGCACCGCGAGCCGGCCGGGCCCCGCCAGCGCGCGAAGCGCGGCCGCGTGGCGCACCCACTCGTAGGCGGGGCTGACCGGGCAGGTCGTGTCCGGATCGCGGTCGCCCAAGCCGAGCACGGTGGCGGCGGTCTCCCAGTACGCGTCGCGCTGCTCCACCCGCCGCGCGCAGCGCTCGCCGGCCGTCGGCCCGACCCCGTCCCCGCGGCATCGGCAGGGGCCGATGCCGTGCTCGCGCCACTTGGCCTCGATGCCGATCAGGACATTCGGGTCGTCGATCAGCACGTCGAGGCTCGTCTGGCGGGGGCGCTCGCCGAGCAGGTCAGGGTCGACGACGTGTTCGAACTCGATCGTGGGCGCGCCGTCGCCGGCCGCCGGCAGCGGGGCCAGGGCGTCCCACAGCCACGCCAGCGAGGGGTTGCGGCCGGCCGCCGCGCCGAGCAGGCCGACACCAAGCGTTTGGCTGGATTTCCCGGACAGGTGCTGGCGCTGCCAGCCGTCCGTGGGGATGGCGGCGGCGAGCGCGTCCCAGCCGGGCGGCAGGGCCGCCGCGAGATCGCGGGCGGCGCTGCGCTGCTCGCCGACCAGCTCCGGATGCTCCTCGAAGTAGCGGGCGTAGCGCGCCCCGAGGCGCCGGTCATGACGCCGCCACGCGGCCTGGCACTCCGCCTCGATGGCGGGCCGCGACCAGCCCCCGAGGGGACCGGGCGCGGCCGCGGGGCGCTGGGACGGCGTCGCGGGAGCGGCGTAAGCAGCCGGCGCAGGCGCCGTGTGGAGCGCTCGACGAGGAGCGGCCGAAGGGGCCGGCTCCGGCGCCTTCCCGGGCGGCCGGCGCAAGACGCTTGCGGGGGCAGTTGCAGCGGGCGCCGCGAGGTTCGCGGCCCACGCGATCCCGGCCGTGCACAGCAACCCGAAGAACGCCCCCAGGCGGCGGCCCGTCTCGTAGGCGGTGTCCCCGGCGTCTTCGACTGGGATGTCGGGCGCGTCGATCACGCGGTAGACGATCAGGAGCGCCGCGAGCGCGGCCGCCCCTGTCGCGGCGAAGGCCAGACCCGGCGGCGGTGTCGACATCAGACTCACCACCAACACCGCAATCGCCAGGAGCGCAGCGAGCGCGAGCACGAAGTCGATCGCGCCGAAGGCCTCCCAGGCGTCGAGGTTGCCGCCCTCGACGGTGATCACCTGGCCCGAGCCGGGCACCCTCGCCCTCCCGTCCAATCCGAACCAGGGCAGGAACATCGCGACCAGCAGCAGGAGGCCGCTCACACCGGCCAGCAGCTCGCCTGGGCCGGGGCGTCGCGGGGCCATTGCGCGGAGACTCTAACCGCGCGCGCCATACTCCCGACCCGGTCATGACCGCGAGGGAGGAAGAGCCCGAAGGGGGTGGCGAGAGGCTGAGGGAACAAGAGCCTGAGGAGGCCGACGCCGAGCGAGAGGCGGAGGCGCCCAAGGGCGCTGATGCCGGGCTGACCCAGGAACCGCCCGAGCAGGGTTCCGACGAGCGGCCGAACGACCAGCCCGTCGAACAAGGTGATGGCGCCGAGACGGAGGCAGCGCCAGACGAGGATCCCGAGGAGCTGCCTCAGGACGAGCCCGAACAGGCCGACGACGCACCGGCGGAGGAAGCGCCCGAAGAACCCGGGAACGAGGCTCGCGGCGAGCCCGGCGAGACCGGCGACGCGATTCTCGGCGAGCCCGACGAGACCGTCGGCGAGCTCAGGGAGCCCGCGGACGCCGCCGGCCCCCTCGACCTGCTCGCAGAGCTCGACGCCATCCTCGAGCTCGGCCGGCGCGCTCCCGGCAGCGACGCGGAGCGCCGTACCGCCCTTCACCTAAAACAGCGGCTCGAGGCGCTTGGGCGCGATGCCGAGACCGAGTCGCTCGACATTCATCCGGCCTGGCCGCTCGCCTACGCCATCCTCGCGGCTGCCGTGGTCGCCGCCAGCGTCCTTGCCGTGTACGTGCCGGTCGCCGGTGCCGCCCTCGCCCTTTCCGCCGTCCTGCTCACCGTCCTCGACGCAGGCCTGCTCGTCCCCACCCTGCGCCGCCTGCTCGGCCGGCGCGCTTCGCAGAACGTCGTCTCATGGGGCGGCGCGGACAAGGCCGGCGCCGTCGTCCTCGTCGCCCACTACGACGCCGGCCGCGCCGGCATCGCCCACAGCGACCTCACCGCTCGGCGGCGCGCCGCCGTCGGCGGCTTGATCCGCCGGCCGATCGGCGGTCTCGAGCCGCTTTTCTGGGCCGAGCTCGCCGTGCTCGTTTGCACCCTGCTGCGGGTGGCGGGGGTCGTGGGCACGCCGCTCACGGTCGTCCAGTTCGTCCCGACCCTCGTGCTGATCGTCGCGGTGGCGCTGCTCACCGACATCGCCCTCGCCGGCACCAGGGGAGGCGAGAACGACAACGCCTCGGGCAGCGTGATGGTGCTGCGCCTGGCGGAGCGCTTCGGCCTCGGCGACGCCTTCGGCCACTTCGACGTGCACGTGCTGTTCACCGGCGCGCAGCAGGCCGGCAGCGCCGGCATGCGCGCCTTCCTGAAATCACACCCCGACCGCCTCGGGCAGGACCGCACCGTGTTCCTCAACGTCGACAAGGTCGGCTCCGGTTCCGTCCGCTACACCCGGCGCGAGGGCAGTCTGCTGGCGCTCCGCTCACACCCACAGCTGGTCGCGCTCTGCGACCAGATCGCCGAGGACGACAACCGCGAGGACCTGCGCTCGATCGTCAGCAGATCCGCCAGCGACGCCTCCGCCGCCGGCGCTACCGGCTTCCCGGCAATCACCGTTACCTGCCGTGACCGCCTCGACTACGCCTCCGGGCGCGTCGACGAACAGGCGCTCCAGCGCGCCGAGTCCGTCTGCGCGGAGTTGATCGAGCGCCTCGACGCCGAGATCGGCCCCAGCCTGGCCGCGCCTGACGAGGAGACCGCTCTCAGCGAGCCGGAGGCGACGTGAGCTCCGCCGCCCGCTCGGCGAACCAGTCGAGCGCGGCGGGGTTGGCCAGCGAGTCGCGGCTGGCCACCTTGACCGGGTCGCCGCCCTGCAAGATGCGCTTGACCGGCACTTCGAGCTTCTTGTTCGAGAGTGTGCGCGGCACCTCGTCGATCCGGTGGATCGCGTCCGGCATGTGGCGCGGCGAGCAGTGCTCGCGCACCCGCCTGCGGATCTCGCCGGCAAGCGCATCGTCCAGCTGCGCCGACGTGACCACGAACAGCACGATCCGGTCGTCGACGTCCACCACCAGGCTGTCGAGCACCTCGTCCACGCCCTCGATCACGGAGTAGAGCTCGCTCGTCCCCATGCGCACGCCGCCGCGGTTGATCGTCGAGTCCGAGCGCCCGTAGATCACCGCCGAGCCGCGCGCGGTGATCTTGATCCAGTCGCCGTGGCGCCACACCCCTGGGTACGTGTCGAAATAGCTCTCCCGGTAGCGCTCGCCGTCCGGGTCGTTCCAGAAGAACAGCGGCATCGACGGCATCGGCTTGGTGATCACCAGCTCCCCCATCTCGCCCACCAGCGGCCGTCCGTTCTCGTCCCAGGCCTCGACCGACGCCCCAAGCGCGCGCGCCTGCAGCTCCCCCGCGCGCACCGGCAGGATCGGGCAGGCGCCCACGAACGCGGTGCAGAGGTCAGTGCCGCCGCTCGTGGAGAACAGCCACACCTCGCCCAGCTTCTCGTAGACCCACTCGAAGCCCTCGACCGGCAAGGGAGAGCCGGTCGACCCCACGCTGCGCAGCCGGGGCAGCGCGGGCGGCTCCACCCCCGCCTTCATGCACGCCCCGATGAATCCCGCGCTCGTGCCAAAGCACGTGACGCCGGCCTCGGCCGCGAAGTCCCACAGCCCCTGCGGGTCGGGCTGACCGTCGTAGAGCACGATCGCCGAGCCCGCGAGCAGCCCGCCGACGAGGAAGTTCCACATCATCCAACCGGTCGTCGTGTACCAGAAGAAGCGATCGTCGGGTCCCAGATCGGAGTGCAGGTTGAGCTTCTTCAGGTGCTCGAGCAGGATCCCGCCGTGACCCTGCACGATGGCCTTCGGGAGCCCCGTTGTGCCGGAGGAGAACAGCACCCAGAGCGGGTGGTCGAACGGCACCCGCTCGAAGGCCAGCTCGGCCGGCTCCGACAGCAACCCGTCCCAGCCCGAAGGCAGCATCACGGTGTGCTCGAGCGTCGGCAGCGCCGCCTCGATCTCGCGCACGCGTTCGCTGCGGTCGAAGTCGCGGCCGCCGTAGCGGTAGCCCTCGGTGGCGATCAGCACCTTCGGCTCGATTTGGCTGAAGCGGTCGACCACCGTCGGCGTGCCGAACTCGGGCGCGCAGCTCGACCAGATCGCCCCGACGCTTGCCGTGGCGAGAAAGGCGACGACCGTCTCCGCCACGTTCGGCATGTAGGCGACCACGCGGTCCCCGCGCCCCACGCCCAAACGGCGCAGCCCGGCGGCGCAGCGCGCAACCTGATCGCTCAGATCGTCCCACGACAGCTCGGCCGGCGGGCTCGACTCGCTCGCGTGGACGATCGCGGTGTGCGCCCCGCTCGCCCCACGGAACAGGTGCTCTGCGTAGTTGACCTGCGTGCCTGGAAACCACTCCGCGCCCGGCATGGCGGCGTCGCCCAGCACTCGCTCGGGCGGCGGGCCCACCTCGAACAGGTCCCAGAGCGAGCGCCAGAAGCCCTCGAGGTCATTCACCGACCAGCGCCACAGCTCGTGGTAGTCGGCGAATCCCCGCGCCCGCATGTAGCGCGCCAGCTTCGAGCCGGTAAGAAGCTCCTCGGGCGGTTCCCACAGCACTGTTCCCTCGCGCGCGGCCATCTGGGCTGAGATCCTAGGCGCACTGGGTAGGTAGCGCTTATGCAAAGAGCACTGGTGACCGGGGCGGCGAGCGGGATCGGGCGGGCGATCGCCGCGCGGCTGGAGGCGGATTCAGCCGCGGTGCTTGCCGTGGATCTCGAGCCCGACCCGGACGGGCCCGGCGAGCCCTTCGAGGCCGACCTGACCACGCGCGAGGGTAATCGAGCGGCCGTGGACACGGCGATCGAGCGCTTCGGCGGGCTCGACGGGGTGGTGGCGAACGCGGGCATCCAGCACGTCGCCCCCGTCGAGGAGTTCCCCGAGGACAAGTGGGACCAGCTGATCGCCCTGCTGCTCACGAGCCCGTTCCTTCTGGCCAAGTACGCCTGGGGCGCGCTGCGCGAAGCCGAGGACGCCAGGTTCATCGTCATCGCCTCCGCCCACGCCGTGGTGGCCTCGCCCTTCAAGGCGGGCTACGTGGCCGCCAAGCACGGCGTGCTCGGCCTGGTCAAGACGCTCGCGCTGGAGGGCGCCGACGACGGCGTCCTCACGAGCGCCGTCTGCCCCGGCTTCGTGCGCACGCCGCTCGTGGAGGCGCAGGTCGCGGATCAGGCCCGCACGCACGGCGTGCCCGAGGAGCGGGTGCTCGAGGACGTGATCCTGGCGCCGCACGCCGTCAAGCGCCTGATCGAGCCCGAGGAGGTGGCCGAGGTCGTCGCGTTCATGGGCGGCCCGGGAGGCAGGAGCTTCAGCGGAGCGGCGGTGCCGATGGACTTGGGCTGGAGCGCGCGCTGAGCCGAGCGTGGCGCTCGCGCCGGCGCTGGTCCTCGTCGTCGACGAGCGGTCCCAGCAGCGCTCGCCCGAGCACGGCGTCGGGCGCGTTCGCGAGCGCCGCGGCGGCGAGCAGCAG
>JACCSF010000359.1 GCA_013813135.1 Thermoleophilaceae bacterium
GATCGCTCAGACCGTCGCCCCGACCCCCACCACCGAGGAGGCCGCTACGCTCGCCACCGCCTAACCATCACACCGTGACCGCCGTCGTGAAGTTCCACGGCGAGCGGGACATCCTCGGCCTTTGGCCTCACCGCCCTCAGGATGCACAGCGCCGCCGGCGCCAGGTGCAGACGTAGAGCACTTCGAAGCCGCTGCTGCGGGGATCCCAGGCTGGCCCCGGGCGGGCCGGAGCTCTCGGAGGCTACGCGGCTGGACGAGCGCGTGCTGGACCTCCGCGGCGAGCTCGAGGGCCGGGCGCGCCAACCGGGCCCCAGCGGCAAGGCGCCCCAGCGCACGCCTGAGGACATCCCCAGCGTGCTCGTGGTGGGCTCCGATCTCGGCCTGACCGAGCGCTTGGCGGCGGAGGCGCGCGAGAGGCGTCTGCGGCCGGACGTCGCCGAGACCTCCGTGGCCGCTCGCCGCCTCGCCGCTGCCGAGCCTCCGACCGCAGCCGTGCTCGACCTCAGCTACACCGAGGGCACCGACGAGAGCCTGGAGCTGCTCGAGGACCTCGCGGGCCGCGAGCCGGCGGTGCCGGTGCTGGTGCTCACCGGCAGCGAGGCGCTGGTGGACCGTGTGGAGGTGGCCCGCCGCGGTGGACACGGGTTCCTCCAGCGCACGCGGTCGGCGAGGCAGGTGATGGACGCGGTGACTGAGTCGATCGACCGTCGCGACCGCACCACGGCGAAGCTCCTTGCGGTCGATGACGATCCGGCGATCTCCACGACTATCGAGAGCCTGCTGGCACCGCAGGGCCTGACGGTCGAGACGCTCAACGATCCGCTTCGGTTCTGGGACGTGCTCGAGCAAGTGGTGCCCGACCTTCTGGTGCTGGACTTCGACATGCCCAACCTGGACGGGATCGACCTCTGCCGGGCGGTTCGGGCCGACCTGCGCTTCGGCCAGCTTCCGGTGGTGTTCCTGACCGCGCGCGCCGACAGCGGGTCCGTGCAGCGGATCTTCGATGCCGGCGCCGACGACTACGTGAGCAAGCCGATCGTCGGCCCGGAGCTCGTCGCGAGAATCCTGAACCGGCTCGACCGGGTCCGCCTCTACCGCGACCTGGCGGAGAAGGACAGTCTCACGGGCGTCGCGAGCCGGAGAAAGTCGACGGCGGCGCTCGAAGACCTCATGGCCCTGGCCGACCGCTTCGGGCAGCCGTTGTGCGTTGCGCTCCTCGACCTGGACCATTTCAAGCGGCTGAATGATGACTTCGGCCACGCGACCGGGGACGCCGTGCTTCGCCGCTTCGGAGAGATGCTCGCGGAAGCGTTTCGCGGGGAGGACGTGGTCGGGCGCTGGGGAGGCGAGGAGTTCGTCGTAGGGACCTACGGCATGGCCCGCGACGACGGCATCCAGCGGGTGGCCGCGCTCCTCGAGAGCTTCCGTCGGGAACGGTTCACCGGTAGAGGCGGCCGCGCTACTCGCGCTTCGTTCAGCGCCGGGGTGGCCGAGTATCCACGCGACGGCCGCGACTTGCACGAGCTCTACCGGGCCGCCGACGATGCGTTGTACCGTGCCAAGGCGATGGGGCGGAGCCGCGTCTTGCCGGCGGACTCCCACGTTGGGGCCGCTGGCGGCGCCTGAGGCGCGAGAGGCGCTCGAGCTGCCGGGCGTCCGTCAGCAGGAGGTCTGCCGAGAGCTCGGCCGTCCCGTCCTTCACCGACCATCGCAGCCCGGTGAGCCGGGCAAACCCGACGACGCGCCCCCGACGGCAGTAGCGGGAGAGCAGCTGGACGACGTCCCGAACCGAGCCCCGCCGAGCGGGGAAGAGCAGCTCGGCGCGCCGCACGTGGGCGCAGCCGTCGGGCCGCCCCGGTGGCCGAGGATCCCGCGGAACGTGCGCGTGTGGCCGAAGCCGGCGACGACGGGAAACGAAAGACGCCCGAGCTCGTCGTGCGGCAATGCAGGTCGTTCAAGGGAGGAGCGAGGTTGCTGAAGATGCGGTTGACTCAGCTTCCCTGAGAATCGCCCCAAGTGTGGCGCCCCCGTCCGTAGTGGCGAGGCGGGGCCGTTCTGGCTTGGGGAAGTAGGGGCGGGGCGCAGTCCCCGAACGAGATGCGGTGCCCCGCCTCTTGATCGCGCTTGAGGACCGTTGTATAAGGGCTGTCATATGAAGGTGTACGAGCCGGCGGCCCGGACGAGCGTTGCGACCATCAGGCAATACGGGGAGCTCGCCGATCGGGGCGGCGATCCCGGTGCCGCTGCGCAGGCGTGGACGAACGCCGGGTTCGACGACGCGATGACCGCCCGGTGGCTCGCGGCGCGCTGCTTCGACGCCCCGGCGGCGCGCGCTATGGCCGACATGGGTGTGGCGCCGGAGCAGGCAGCAACGCGCACCCGCGATGGCGGCGGTGGCTATGTCGACACGATCGCCTACAAGGTCGCCAACGGTGACCTAACCGCTCGCCAGGGCGCAGCCAGGACGCTGTCAAGTCGATGATCTGACCGGCGCCGACCGGTCACCGCCGCCGCCGGAACCACGCTCGTCGGTGCCGTACCTACCGTTTCCGCCACGTTGCTCGGGCTCGGCATCGCCCCAACGGCACCGTTCGCGGCACAACAACCTCGATCGTCACGACCGTCGCCTACCTCGGGTTCCTCGCCGGCCCCGTCTACGTCGGACGCTGGGCCGAGACGATCGAGCTCCCGGCGACATGTTCGCCCTCGCCGCCCTCGCCGCCGGGCTGGCCCTCATCGCCGCAGTTGCCCTCTGCCACGTCACCGCGACCAGCACGACATGGACAACCAGCCGGGCGCCCGCCGCGCGAGGGTCTCCTAAGCCACGCCGGATCGCGAGGTGACGATATCGCCACGGCTTCGCGTGCGGCGCAGAAAGCCGAGACGGCAGCGCAACGCCGCATTTCGCTGCGGAACTGCGAGTAGCTCCGCCTGGATTCGAACCAGGGACCTCACGATTATGAGTCGTGCTCTGAAGTGAAAACGGGGTGGAGCGAGGCGGCCCGCGCACAAGAAGCCCTTGTGTAGCGGCGGTTGCCGCGAGCCGACTCTGACGCGGGCGTTACCGGGCTTGTGCTTCGGCGTAGACGCCTGGTAGACACCGTGGGCGGGGCCTTTCGGCGCTTGGGCGCGCCCAGCATCGAGGCCTGCGCGAACGTAGCGGGGTACAACGAGCGCCCTGCGAACCCCTGAGCTTCGATGCGCGTTGGCCGAGTGAGGGCGCGCCCAGCTCGCGACTTCGGCTGGGGCCCGAAAGGTCGCTGGTTCAAATCCAGTTGCCCCGATCCAAAGGGAGTGCTCGCCGCGGCAGCACGGCGCCTAGACCAGCATCTAGGGCCGCTATGCGGGGCGGTGCGAGGACATCCGTGACGCAACCGTGACGCACACAGGGCCGGTCGGAGTGACGCACCCGCGCCGACGCACCGACGCACCGGAAGGTCTCGAGGGTCGCCTTGGCGTGGTCGTTCCGGCAAGTCCATCGCTTTTGGCGCCAGTCTTGCGCGTGTGATGGTCTGGGCCAGCTCTGGGAGGCAAGCGGAGCGGGGGCGACACTGGACAACGGGCGCCGACGGCAGCGCCGGACTCACCGACGGCAGCGGCTCGCAGTGGCGATTACGGCGTGCCGCGGCGAGGGGTCATCGTCGACGTAGACGTCGAGCGGCACGCATCCGGATTTAGGGGTTAGGACGAAGCCGGACCAGAAGGTGACCGCCTCGCCGTCCGCGTAGCTCGCCGACGGGCCATCGGGCCGATAGCTCGGAGTCGGCCTGCCCGGCTCGCAGGCGACGAACGTCATCGTGTGAGCGGCGTCGTGCAGCCTCACCTCTCCCTCGGGCAGCGGCCGGTTGCCGAGCCCGCCATAGGCGAGCCCCGCGAAGCTTCGGATCGCGCGGGGGAGTCGGACGGTCACGGTATGACCGGCCTTGACGAGCACGGGGAACTTGTTCCCCCCGAACTCGCGGACCACGCTCGCCGGCGTCGGCTCGCCGGCGCCATCGAGGACCAGTGGCCCGACGACGAGGTTGCGCGGATCGGTGAAGGCCCCGGGGAAGTTCGCCTCGGACCGCCTGGCGCAGTCCACTATCACGCCGCGCGGGTGGGTCCTCGGCGTGGGCGGCTGACTCTCTCCGGGTTTGAGCACGAGTAGTACGAAAGTCATGCTCGCGCCTCCGGCGCTTGCGGTGACCCTCCAGCATCCGTGCGTCGGGAAGGCGATCCCGCTCGTCTGAAGGCCGGTGAGACCGTAACCGCGGGCCGAAATGCGGCGCCGGACGGGCGGAGCGCGTTCATCCAGTCTCTGCGCCTCAACACTCACTCGGCCGCGTACCCCCGGTCCACGGTGCCATGCGATCTTGACCCCAAGTGAGCCGTCGGGCGCGACATTCTGTGGCGGCACCCGATAGATGCCGCCAGTGGGCCCAAACGCGATCCAGAGCCGCCCCTCCTCCTGGCCGGCCGGGGGCCGCCAGCTCGCGCTCGTCACCGGGCACCCCCCTGGCGGGCGCCCGTGCGTGGGCACAGAGAGCGCGCGGCCGGCCACACCCGGTTCCGCCGCTGATCGCCGTTCGGATCCGGAGCCGTCCGTCGCAACCACGACCGCTGACAGGGCCGCGATTGCCGCCGCGCTCGCTATCGCAATGCCTGGCCGGGCCCGCATGCACTAACGGTACGCCGGCGGCGGGTGCCCGGTTCCGTCGCCGGGAGCGCGGTCTCTCGCGCGGCCGCCTCGCCGTTGAGCCGTTCCGGCGAGGCCCTTCAAGGGACCTCGGCGCCGGTCACGGCCGCCGGCCGTCACGGTCACATTTCCCATCAGGTTCAACGGGACCTTCGCTGCCCACCGCGATGTCGCGTAACCGTCGCTGGGCGTGAATCACCGCCCCACTTGCTCGAGCGAAAGCGCCCGCGCCAGCCGCCGTCCCTCGCGCCCTTGCCGAGCCGCACGTGCGGCTCCCAGCGAGCGATCCCGCGAAGGACTCGAAGCAAGCGCGGGTACCCGCGAGAACGGTGGGACGCCGAAGGGGGGTGCCGGCGCGGTGACTAGAGTGGGCTGCCGTGATCTCGCCTTTGGAGCGCAGCTTCCGCATCACCGCACTGGCGGAGGCGACCAGTTTCCTGGCCTTGCTGGTCGCGACCTACGTCAAGTACGGTCACGACCAACCCATCGGGGTGCAGATCCTCGGCCCGATACACGGGCTGCTCTTCGTCGGCTACGTGCTGCTCGCCGTCAACCTGGCCCCGCGGGCGGGCTGGAGTCTGCGCACGACCGCGATGGTCTTAGTGGGGGCGGTTCTACCGTTCGGCGGCTACGTCGTGGACCGCTGGCTTGCACGCCGCCCGGTCCGCCAGGCCGGCTGACGGCTCGTCTCGAAGACACGATCTCGGCATGCGTGTCCCGCGGGGTCGGCACGACGCGGTACGCGTGTCGCGCGGGGCGACCGTGGGCGCTCGCCAAAGTGGGTTGCGCGAACGCCGTCCGGTCGGCAGCCCTGTGATGCGGCTCAGGTCCTGCTCCTGGCTGTCGAGACGAAAGCCGTCGGGGCCGGCTAAGCGCTCCGCCGCACGCTCATCAGTCGCTGCGGCCGGTTCCGCCGACGCCGTGCATCATCATCCAGATCATCGCGCCCATCATGAGCAGGCATGGCAGTGCGAACAGCAGGTACGCAGCATTCGCGGCGGCGACTGACAGGAGCGCGACGACGACGAGGACGGCGACGCAGCCCCACATGATCTTCATCGAGTGCTTCATGGTCCTACCGGTAGGCCGTGGCTCACGGCCGTCGCGTCCGCCCCCCACCGGAATGAGTCCGGGAAGAACTACGCGCGCCGGGTGTGGAGTCGACGGAGGTTGACCGTCACCCCGGCCTGCATGAATTCCGCGACGAAGCCGCCGACATGCACCCGCACATCCGAAAGGAGCTCGGGATGCGCATAAACGCCCGGCTTCCCAGGTACTCGCGGTCCGCTAGGCCGGATCGCCGGATTGGGCGAGGAGCTCGGCGATCGCCTCGGCGATCGGTGTCCCGCGGCGTCCTCGTGGTTAGTGAACCAGGGGAGGGGTTGGTCCAGAGGCGATGGCGCCGCGTCAGAAGTACGGCGGCGGCTGACCGTAACCGGACGATCGTGCGGACCCAAGGCAACGGCGCATGCGTACAGAGGGAGTGGGTCGACCGATCGACGATCCCGGGCTTCCGATCAAGTTTGGGCCGTGCTCCAACGGCGAGTTCGTGCCTCCGCCGCTGTCGGCACTCGAGAGCGAAGCGATCGTGCGCGCCCGCCGTGACTGCGAACAGAACGCCAAGCGGCTGGGGATCTCGCGAGCGAGCTTCCTGCGATCGATCTGCGGCGCGGCGACTACGCTGCTCGCGCTTCAGGGCTGCGCCAGCGACCTGGGTCGGCTATTAGGGGGCCGCTGGGACCTGCCTTCCGAGGCGGGACTGGAGGAGGAGGCCGCGCGAGCGGTCCTGGCAGGCCAGGAGTTCGTCTTCGACGTCCAGGGCCACTTTCTCGAATACGACCTGATGCGGCGGTCGGCCGGCGAGCCGTTCTTCGGGTCGGTATTTCCGCAAGTCAACTGCGGCGCCGACGACCCGCGCGCCTGCTTCTCCCGGGAGGTCTTCCTCGAGGACATGCTTCTGCGCAGCGACACGAGCATGGTGACCATTTCGGCGCTGCCGATCGCGCCGAAGGGCAGCCCGCTGTCGGAGACGATCATGGACGAGGCGCGCGTGACCGCGGAGCTCGTCACCGGCTGGGAGCCGGTCCTGCTGCACGCCCAGGTGCTACCCAACTACGGCCGGCTAGAGGCCAACCTGGACATGATGGAGGAGAACGCCCGCCGCTACCCGATCGCCGCCTGGAAGGTCTTCACGCACTTTCCCGACGCCTTCGGCCAGCCGGGCAACGCCTGGCGGCTCGACGACGCCGACGCGCGGCTGCCCCAAGTGGGCCACGCCTTCATCGAGAAGGCTCGCGCGCTTGGGATCAGGATCATCTGCGCCCACAAGGGCTTCGGCGCCGGCAGTAGGTACGCCTCCCCAGACGACGTGCCGCGCGCAGCGAAGGACTTCCGCGACGTCCGCTTCATCGTCTACCACGCCGGCTTCGAGCGGATCGGGCCGCGCGAGGGGCCGTACACGGCTGCAACCGCGAACGTGGGCATCAACCGGCTGATCACGGCCATGAAGCGCGACGGGGTGGGGCCGAACGAGAACGTCTACGCCGAACTCGGCTCGACCTGGTGGACGATCATGCGCGACCCCGAGCAGGCCGCACACGTGCTCGGCAAGCTGCTCAAGCATGTTGGTGAAGACAACGTCCTGTGGGGTACCGACTGCATCTTCTACGGCTCCCCGCAGGATCAGATCCAGACGCTTCGCGCTTTTCGCATCAGCGAGGAGTTCCAGGCGCGCTTCGGCTACCCGGCGTTGACGCCGCTCTGCAAGGCGAAGATCCTCGGCCTAAACGGCGCACGGGTCTACGGCGTCGATCCGACCAAGCGCAGCTTCCGCTTCCGGCGGCGGGAGCTCGAGCAGATTGGCCAGGAACTGCCGTTCAGACACGAGACCTACGGCCCGCGCAACAGGCGCGAGGTCGAGCGACTCCGCGCAAGCCACCAGGGCTGGCCGGGCTAGCAGGGCCAGCCGGACTGGTTCGGCGTACGACGGCGAGTCGCATGCGTTGTGTTAGCTACTTGCCCCGGATAAACCCCTGAGTCGAAACGGCCGCGCCGGGGGTGGTGGCGCGGCCGTTTCGGGTGGTTGGTGGGTGGTCTTTCGACCGCCGCTGAGGATGTCAGGCGCTCTGGACGGCGAGGGTGTCGAGGTTGTAGGTGAGCGCCGCCCAGCCCACCCAGGTGCGCGCCCCGTCGTGGCCTTTGAGCCGCGCGCGTCGCAGCCCGTAGCCTCGTTTGAGGTGGCTGATCCGTCCTTCGGCGCCGACTCGGTAGCGGGCGAGCCGTCGTTTCGTTCGTTGCGACCTCGGTTGCTGGCGCCCGGCGATGAAGACCGCGGTGCCGGGCGGCAGGGCTGGGTTGGTCGTGGTCGGCTCAAAGCCGCCGTCGAGCGCGACCTCGCGCGGTCTGATGCCGAGCCGGTCGAGCTCGGCCGCGGTCGTCGGCAACAGCTCGGTCTCGTTGGGCGACCCGATCCGACTGGCCGGCGGCAGCAGGAACCCCCGCGCCCCGCGCTTGGTGTTGGCCGTCACCTCAGCGAGCTGGAAGACGTAGCCGAACTCGGTCGGCTTGCCGAGCTTGCCCTTGCGGATCGGGCGGGCATCGGGGTCGGCGAGCGAGACGAGCCGATCGCTGATCTGCTCGCCGGCGAGGCGTTGCTCGATCTGGCGGGCGACCTTCTCGGCGCGGTCGGCGAGCTCGTCGAGTCTGCTTGCGGCGGCGAGTTTGGCTTGCGCTCCTCGCCCACGGGCCTTGGCGCGGGCCTGGCTGGCCAGTCTGCGCGCCTCGCGCACCGAGCGGGCGACGAGCTCGCCGGCCTCGCCCGTCAGGCGCAGCACCTCGGCCTTCTTCTCGCCGGCGCGGCGGCTCGCCGTGCGGCCGATCAGGCGCAGACGCCGGCCCGCCGCCCGGGAGCGATCCCGGACCGCCTTTGCGCCGTCGCCGAGCGCCCCGGCCAGGCGGCGGCCCTCGCGCGCGAGCACGCGCGTGGCGTCCACCGCCAGCGCCGCGTCGGAGGGATAGCGCACGTCGGCCTCGACGACCGTCGAGTCACAACGCATCGCGCGGGCGCGGAAGCGCTGCTCGCGCTGAGCCTTCGCGATCACGAGCCGGGTCAGCTCGGCGACCACATCGGGGCCGAGCCGACGCACGAGCTTTCTGACCGTCGACTCGCAGGGCACCCGCTCGGTCAGCGAGAACAGGCAGAAGCGGCGCAGGTGCAGCGAGTCAGAGACCTCGCGCACGAGCGTCTCATAGCCCCAGCCGGTGCGCTGCTTGACCACCATCAGGCGCACGAAGCTCGCCATCGGGATCGTCGGGCGCCCGCGCTCTCGCCCCGCGTCATCCCACGCGGCGCTGATCGGCTCAAACAGCGCCGCGTCGGCGAGCAGCGCATCGAGCCGGGCCAGGTCCTCCGGCAGCTCGCGCACCTCAACCGGCAGCGCATAGTCGAACAGCGACTCCACCTGACCACCCGCCAACCGCAGCATCTCCACCCCCGAAATACCGAAATAGCCGCTTTGCAGGCGAAATACTGGCCGTCGAGGCGGACGGAACCGCCCCACCGGTCAGCGACTATTTCCGGGGCAAGTAGCTAGGCGGCGGCAGGGACCGGCGCGGGCTCCGGCGCCCCGAGCATGTAAGCCCCGTCGTCGAACTCGCGCGTGCGCCGGCGGAACGGCCAGGTGAAGGTCGGCCAGATCGTCGAGTTGCGGCCCTTGCGGTCGATGTAGTAGCTCGAGCAGCCGCCGCTGACCCACACCGTGCCCTTGGTCATCTCGTCCAGCTCGGCGTTGTAGGCGGCCTGCGCCTCCGGCCTGACGTCGACGGTCCGCACGCCGCGGCGGCGCATTGCCGCAAGCGCGCCGGCCACGTAGTCGATCTGCGACTCGATCATGAACACGATCGAGTTGTGGCCCAGGCCGGTGTTCGGCCCCACCAGGAAGAAGAGGTTGGGGTAGCCGGCCACGGCGGCGCCCTTGTAGGCGCTCGGGGAGCCGTCCCAGGTCTCGGCGAGCGTGCGGCCGTCGCGCCCGCGGACGCGCTGTGCGATCGGTATGTCGGTCACGTGGAAGCCCGTGCCGAAGATGATCGTGTCGACCTTGCGCTCGGTGCCGTCGGGGCTGACGATCGAGTCGAGCCTGATCTCGCGGATGCCCTCGGTCACGAGCTCGACGTTGGGCTGCATCAGGGCCGGATACCACTCGTCGGTCGGGAGGATGCGCTTGCAGCCGAGCTCGTAGCGCGGCGTCAGCTTGGCGCGCAGCCCCGGATCCGGCACCTGCTGCTCGAGCTGGCGCAGCGCCATCCGGGTCGCGAGCTTGCGCATCCGCCGGTTGCGGAACTGCACCACGAACGTCTCGCGCGCCCAGTAGATGCCGGCGCGCATGGCCAGCTGGGCCGAGGGCAGCCGCCGGTAGAGCTTGTGCTCGAAGTCGGTCATCGGCCGGTTGGGGTGCGGCATCACCCAGGGCGGGGTGCGCTGGAAGACGTGCATCTGCCCCACCACCGGCTGGATCCTGGGGACGAACTGGATCGCCGAGGCACCGGTCCCGATGACGGCGACACGCTCGCCGTCGAGCCGGTGCTCGTGGTCCCAGCCGGCGGAGTGGAACTTGGTGCCCTGGAACGAGTCGAGACCTGGGATGTCGGGCACGAGCGGGTCGCTGAGCGGACCCTGGGCGGCGATCAGAACGTCGGCCGTCATCGGCCCCTGCGAGGTGTCGAGCCGCCAGAGCGCTTCGGCCTCGTCCCACTCGGCCGAGTGCATCTCGGTCCCGAAGCGCACGTGCGGCAGCACGCCGAAGCGGTCGGCCACTCCGCGCAGGTAGCGGAGGATCTCGGGCTGCGGCGAGAAGGTGCTCGACCAGTTCGGGTTGGGCGCGAAGGAGAACGAGTAGAGGTGCGACGGCACGTCGCAGCGGCAGCCGGGATAGGTGTTGTCCCGCCACGTCCCGCCGATCGCGTCCGCGCGCTCGAGCAGCACGAAGTCGCGCTCCCCGTCGCGCAGCAGCCTGATCGCCATGCCGATCCCGGAGAAGCCTGTGCCGACGATCGCGGTGCGGTGGTGGGTCAAGTGAACTTCCGTAGTCCTGGGATGAGCAGCTCGGCGATCCAGTCGGCGACCTGCTCGATCGGAACGTCCGGGTGCGCCCACATCCAGTGGGCGACCCCCTCGTACGCGGCGTTGACGGCGTGGGCGGCGACCTCGAGCTCGCGCGGATCGCTGCCCTCGGCCGCCATCTCCGCCATCAGCTCGCGGATCAGCTCGGCCTGGCTGGAGCGCACGCTGCGCGCCTGCTCGGCGAAGCGGCCGCCCATCGACATCAGGTCCCACGCGACGCGGTTGCCGGCGGCAAAGCGAATGAAGGCCAGCCCGCCGGCGCGCAGGCGCTCCTCCGGATCGGCCTCGGCCCTCACGGCGGCAGCGATGTCGGCGGCCAGGCCCTGGATCGAGCGATCGACACACGCCTCGAACAGGCCATCCTTGCTGCCGAACAGCTCGTACACGACCGGCTTCGTGACGCCCGCCCGGCGGGCCAGCTCGTCCATCGAGGCGCCGGCGTAGCCGCGCTCGGCGAACAGGGCCTCGGCCAGCTCGAGCAGCTGGCGCTCACGCAACGGGCGCGGGACGCGACCGTGGGCGTAGTCCTCGATGCTCGCCTGGGATGTAGCTCCGGCAGCCACTTACCACCGGTAGGTTACCGAGAGTAGGGGCGCCGTGTCAAGCAGGCATCAAGGGCGGCCCGATCGAGTGTGGGCCGTAGTTTCCGTGAGTATCCCGGGAAGTAGGGCCCACACTCGGGC
>JACCSF010000348.1 GCA_013813135.1 Thermoleophilaceae bacterium
CGCCGGGGGCGCCCGCCGCCATTCGAGCGGCGCTTGCGCGCGGCGGCCTGCGTGCCGCCGACTCCCGCGAGCGCGGCGGCGGCCTTTTCGAGCCGGTTGAACTCATCCACCAGTGGACGAAGTTCACGCAAACGTGCGTCTATTTCCTTGCGCTTCTCATCCAGAAAGTCAGCCATTGAGTTCACTCTACTAATTGTTTTAGGCGCTGCAAGGAACCGTCCAGCTCCTTTTGAGTAACGCGCGAAACGGCACGACCCGCCACTCGTCCCACCGGGCCGCCCGGCAGGTCGTACTCGTTGACGTACGAGAAGTCGGTGCCGCCGTCGTTTGCGTCGAAGCGGTACTCGACACGGGTATGCGACGCTACCGGCCCACGGCCCTCCCACACCACGTACGCGCAGGGGTCGTTCTCCACCACCCGCCAGCGCACCTTGAACTTTTTGCCGGCCAGCTTCAGGCACTGGGTCAACTGTGAGCCCTTCTCGAGCGGCGACTTGGGCGAACCCTCGAGGTGGTGGTGGACGGTCACCCAATCCTCGAGACGGTTCGGGTCCATCACCACGTCGTAGACCGCCTGGGGCGGCGCGGCGATGTGAGTGCTGCGCTCGACCCTCACCGTGCCCCCAAAGGCTCGAGCGACTCCCACTCGCGCAGCGCCCGGTCGACCGAGCGGTCGAAGTGCAGCGGGCGGATGCCGTAGAGGCGCGGCGCCTCGCCGGCGTCGTGGGGAAGCAGGTCGGACTCGAGGCTCTCCATCAGCGGGCGCACCAGCTCGAGTGGCTGACCCGTGACCGCGGCGACAACGGCTGCGGCCGGCGGGGTGAGCGACACGCCGAGCCCGAGCGCCATCCGCCCGACCCCCATGGCGTCGGCGATCCGGCCGATCATGTCGCCGTACGTCACCACGTCCGGGCCTGCGATGTCGAGCGAGCGCCCCGCGGCGCCCGGCACGGAGGGGGTGCGGGCCAGGTACTCGATCACGTCGCGCTCGGCGATCGGCTGGGTGCGGTTGGCGCGCCAGGCCGGCAGCGGCAGCACGCGCAGCCGCTCGACCAGGCGCACGAGGATGCGAAACGAAGACGAGCCGGCGCCAATCACGATCGAGGCGCGCAGCGCGGTGGAGCCGGGCACGGCGTCGAGCAGGATGCGCTCGACCTCGAGGCGGGAGCGCAGGTGGGCGGAGAGCGGGAGCGGTGCGCCCTTGGGCCCCCCGGCCGGCTCGATCCCGCCGAGGTAGACGATCCGCTCCACGCCCGCGTCGGCCGCGGCGGCGGCGAAGCGCTCGCCCGCCGTGCGGTCGCGGTCGCCGAACCCCCCGCCGTTGGCGGATGCCGCCTCCATCGAGTGGACCAGGTAGTAGGCCGTGGCGCAGCCATCGAGCGCGCGGGCCAGGCCGGCTCCCGTCACCAGGTCGCCGCGGATCGGCTCGACTCCCACGGCGGGCTCGAGCCGCTCGGGCGTGCGGGCGAGCGCGCGCACGCCGCGACCCTCGCCGGCCAGCCGGCGCAACAGCCGCGTGCCGATGTATCCGGTGGCTCCGGTGACCAGTTCCATGACGTCCTGCATCTTTTCCGATCCGGGCGGGCGGGTGCCCTGTTCCCATTGCCTCGACGAAAACTCGCTCAGAGCGGGCACTCACGGTTCGACCCTGGAAATTGCAGCAAAAGGAAAAACGTGCGCTTTGCGGGGTCGGGCCTGGCGGGCGGGCGGCGGCTGCTGTTGGATGCTGGACGTGCCGAAGACGAAGCCCGCCCGCTGCCAGGACTGCTACTTCCACCAGAACATGCTCTGCGCGCTCAACCTCGACAAGCCGTGCACGACCTTCCGCCCGGCCGAGCGCGGCCTGGCGCCCGAGCGCCAGCTCGCCTTCGTCTTCCGCGCCGAGCGCACGACTACGGCATACGCCTTTCCACAGCCGAACGCCTGAGCGCTCCGCCGCACGCGACGGGCCAGCCGCCCAGGCCTGGCTGCGAAGCCGGTTAAAGTCGCAATATGCGACTGACGGTCCTGGGCAAGTCGCCTTCCTGGCAGGACGCCGGGGGAGCGTGTTCGGGCTACCTGCTCGAGGAGGATGGGACCGCCGTGCTGCTCGACTGCGGCAACGGCGTGTTCGGCAAGCTGCGCGTTCACATCGACTACGTCGACGTGAACGCCGTGGTGATCTCCCACCTGCACGCCGACCACTTCCTCGACCTGGTCCCCTACTCGTACGCGCTGACCTACGCGCCACGTCAGCAGCCGGTGCCGGTGGACCGCTGGCCCGGCACCGACAGTCCCGCCCGCCCCGAGCTCCATGGCCCGCCGGGCGCGCGCGAGACGTTCCGCAAGGTGGTGGGCTGTTGGGGCAACAACGACCTGATCGAGAACGCCTTCGAGCTCACCGAGTACGACGCGACGAGCGAGCTTTCGATCGGCCCCGTGCGGATCACGTTCCAGCCCGTGCCCCACTTCACCGAGACGTTCGCGATGCGCATCAGCTCGGAGAACGGCTCGGGCGAGATCGTCTACGGGGCCGACTCCCGCCCGACCGGGGCGCTGACCCGCTTCGCGACGGGCGCCGACCTGCTCCTGATCGAGGCGACCCTGCCGCGCCCGGAGCGCACGGGGGAGCGCGGCCACCTGACGCCCGCCGAGGCCGGCGAGCACGCACGGGCCGCCGGAGCACGGCGGCTGCTGCTGGTGCACATCTCGGACGAGCTCGACGCGGATTGGGCACGGGCCGAGGCCGAAGAGGCCTTCGGCGGACCGGTCGAGGTGGCAATCGAGGGAGCGACGTTCGAGGTGTGAGCAGCGGGCCCTGGCGCCCCGTCCCGGCCGTCGCACAGTTGTTGCATGGCCAGCCGGCAGTACTCCGGACTGAGCGGTGCCGGACCTGTCACCCGCGGCTCCGTCCCCGAGCGTTCGCCCATGAGCACCACCGTACTCTCCGCCCGGGCCCGCGCCGCCCTCGACGCCATCTGCGACACGTTCGTGCCGGGCGGGGACGGTCTGCAGTCCGCCACCGAGCTTGGTGTGCCTGAGGCACTGCTCGGCATCGTGGGGCGCAACCCGCGCGCCGCCGAGCGCAAGCAGGTCGCCCAGCTGCTCGGCTTGTGGGACACGCGCCTGCTGTGCGCGATCGCCGGTGGCGGGGTCCGGCGCTTCACCTCGCTCTCGCAGGAGGATCGCGAGCGGGTGCTGCTCTCCTGGGCGGACAGCCGCGTCGTCCAGCGGCGCGCCGCCTTTCAGGCGCTGCGCAAGGGCACACTGCTCGCCTACCACGGCAAGGGCGGCTCGAACGGCGCGCGCAACCCGGCCTGGGACGCGATCGGGTACCCCGGTCCGCTCGGCCCCCCGCAGGACCCGCCTCCGCGCACGATCGAGCCGGGACGCCCACGACGCCGGCACCCGCGTCCTCGTCGAGACGCGCGCCGAGCGCGTGCTGATCGAGGGCGGCAGGGCGAGCGGGCCGACCGACTCGGTGTGCGATCCGACGGGGCAGGTATGGGACACGCCCGGCCTCTACGTATTCGACGGGTCGGCCTTCCCGACCGCCTCCAAGGTGAATCCGATGGTCACGATCGAGGCGCTCGCGCACATGAACGCGCGCACTGGCGGCCAAGCTCGCGTAGGCGACCTACCAGCTGACGAGCAACGTCTGGCACAGTGCGGCGATCAGCTCGACGCTATACACGCGCGGAGCGCCCGGACGCCTCGTGAAGGGCCTGTTCCGTCGCGACCGCCCGGCGGCGGCTGCCGGTCGGCGAGCACGGCTTCGAGCCGGTGCACCCGGCGGCGCCGCTGGCGCACCCGCTCGACGTCGGCACGGCCGTGATGCTCGAGCGCTCGGTGGAGCAGACGGCCGCCGGCCTGGGGCCCGACGCGGACGCCTACCGGCGGCTGTTCGAGCCGCTGGTGCGCGATGCCGAGCCGCTGTTCGCCGAGCTGCTGGCGCCGCTGCGTCCCCCTCGCCACCCCCTGCTGCTGAGCCGCTTCGGCGTGAGCGCGCTGCGCTCGGCCGTCGGGCTGGGGCGCTCGCGCTTCGAGGGTCAGCGCGCCCGGGCGCTGGTGGCGGGCTGCTGCGCGCACTCGATGCTGTGCCTGCGAGCACCCGTCAGCGCCGCGTTCGGCATCGTGCTGGCCGTAAGCGCGCACGCCGTCGGCTGGCCCGTCGCGCGCGGCGGCTCGCAGCGCCTGGCCGATGCGCTCGCCTCTCACCTGCGCTCGCTCGGTGGGACCGTCGAGACGGGTCGTTGGGTCGATTCCCTCGACGGGCTGTGCGGCCAAGCCCCGGTGCTGCTCGATGTCACGCCGCGAGGGCTGCTGCCCCTCGCCGGTGGCCGGCTCCCGGACCGCTACCGGCGCGCGCTCACCCGCTATCGCTACGGCCCGGGCGTGTTCAAGCTCGACTGGGCGCTCGACGGGCCGATCCCGTGGGCGGCGCCCGAGGCAGGTCGCGCCGGGACCGTCCATCTCGGCGGCACCCTTGACGAGATCGCCGCGGCCGAGCAGGCGGTGACCGACGGCGAGCACCCGGAGCGGCCGTTCGAGCTGCTCGTGCAGCCCAGCCTGTTCGACCCCACGCGGGCGCCCGCCGGCAGGCACACCGCCTGGGCGTACTGCCACGTGCCGAACGGCTCCACCCGCAACATGACGGCTGCGATCGAGGCGCAGGTCGAGCGCTTCGCCCCGGGCTTCGGCGACCGGATCGCCGCTCGCTCGGCGATGGACAGCGCCGAGGTCGAGCGGCGCAACCCCAACCACGTCGGCGGCGACATCAACGGGGGCCTGCAGAACCTGCGCCAGCTGTTCACGCGCCCGGTGGCCCGCCCGGTGCCCTACTCGACGCCGTTGCCCGGCGTCTACCTGTGCTCGTCGTCGACACCGCCGGGCGGCGGGGCGCACGGGATGTCGGGCTACTGGGCGGCCCGGGCGGCGCTCAGGGCCCCGGCGCGCCGCTGAGCGACGGCGCCGGCCAGTGACCACGCACGGGTATTCTCGATCCCGTGACACCGCAACGCGACCTCTTCGCCGGCTTCGAACGAATGCGGCGCGAGATCGACGAGCTGTTCGGCGACGTCTCCGAGCGCCAGACCGGGCTGCGCGGGCGTGGCTTCTCGCCCTCGGTCGACGTCCACTACGTCGACGACCCTCCGCGCGCCGTGGTCAGGGTGGACCTCGCCGGAGTCGACATCCGGGACCTCGCTCTCGAGATCCGCGGGCGCCAGCTGCTGATCGCCGGTGAACGCCGGCCCGCCCAGGCCGCCGGCCGCCTCTACCAGCAGATCGAGATCGAGCACGGACCGTTCCGCAGGATCGTCGAGCTCGGCGCGGACGTGGTTGCCGACCAGGGGCGCGCGTCGTACGAGGACGGTGTCCTGGAGGTCGAGATTCCGCTGGCCCGGCCCGACGAGTCGGTGCGCCGAGTGCGCATCGGCGAGCCGGGGCCGTGAGCATCGAGATCCCGTCCTCCGACGGCGAAGCCGTGGAGGCCGCCGTGCGCACGCGGCTCCCCGAGGCGCTGCCCGTCCTGCCGCTGCGAGAGGCCGTGGCGTTCCCCGAGACGCTCGTGCCGCTCGCCGTCGGGCAGGAGCGCTCGATCAAGCTCGTCAACGACGTGCTGACCGGCAACCGGATGCTGGTGATGGTTGCCTCAAAGGAGGGCGCGGGCGACGAGCCCGGCCACGACGAGCTCTATGAGGTGGGTGTGGCCGGTGTGGTGGCGCGCATGCTCAAGGTGCCCGACGGCACGCTGCGCATCCTCGTCCACGGTGCCCAGCGGGTCGATATCGGCGAGTACGTCGCGACCGACCCGTACCTGATCGCGCGCATCTCCGAGGCGCCCGACATCGTCGTCCCCTCACCCGAGCTCGAGGCGCTCCACCGCAACGTGCAGACCGCCTTCTCACGGATCATCGAGGAGGTCCCGTACCTGCCGGCGGAGCTGCAGATGGCGGTGGCGAATCTCGACGACCCCGCCGAGCTCGGGCACCTGATCGCCGGCGCCCTGCGCATCAAGACAGACGAGAAGCAGCGGCTGCTCGAGGAGCGCGACGTGACCGAGCGCCTGCGCAGGCTGTCCGAGCTGCTCGCGCGCGAGCTGGACCTGGTCGAGATCGGGACGCGCATCCAGTCGCAGGTCCAGTCGGAGATGGACAAGGGACAGCGCGAGTACTTCCTGCGTCAGCAGCTCAAGGCGATCCAGGAGGAGCTGGGCGAGGTAGACGAGACCCAGGCCGAGGCCGGCGAGCTGCGTGAGCGCCTCGACCAGGCGGGCCTGCCCGAGTATGCGTGGAAGCAGGCCGAGCGAGAGCTGCAGCGCTTCGAGCGGCTGCCGCCCCAGGCAGCCGAGCACGGCGTGATCCGCACGTACCTTGAATGGCTCGCCGATCTGCCCTGGTCACAGTCGACCGAGGACAACCTGGACCTGAAGCACGGCCGCCAGGTGCTCGACCGCGACCACTACGACATCGAGAGCGTGAAGGACCGCATCCTCGAGTTCCTCGCGGTGCGCAAGCTCAAGCCGGACGCGCCCTCATCGATCCTCTGCTTCGTAGGCCCGCCCGGGGTAGGCAAGACGTCGCTGGGCCGGTCGATCGCAGGCGCGATGGGCCGCCCGTTCGAGCGCATCTCGGTCGGCGGGGTGCGCGACGAGTCGGAGATCCGTGGCCACCGACGGACGTACATCGGCGCATTGCCGGGCACGATCATCCGCGTGATCCGCGACGCCGGGGCGAACAACCCCGTCCTGATGATCGACGAGATCGACAAGATGGGCATGGATTTCCGCGGCGACCCGGCGAGCGCGATGCTCGAGGTGCTCGACCCCGAGCAGAACTCGACCTTCCGCGACCACTACCTGGACCTCCCGTTCGACCTGTCGCGGGTTTTCTTCATCTGCACGGCGAACCAGCTCGACACCGTGCCGCCGGCGCTGCAGGACCGCATGGAGGTCATCGAGCTGTCCGGCTACACGCAGGAGGAGAAGCGCGAGATCGCCAAGCGCTATCTGGTGCCTCGCCAGATGGAGCGCACCGGGCTCGGCCGCTCGAAGATCGAGTTGACCACTGAGGCGCTCGAGGAGATCATCGACGGCTACACGCGCGAGGCGGGCGTGCGCGGGCTGGAGCGCCAGATCGGGTCGATCTGCCGCAAGGTCGCGCGCGAGTTCGCCGAGGGCACGCGCCGGTCGAAGCGCGTGATTCGCAAGACCACGGTCGGCGAGCTGCTCGGCAAGCGCCGCTTCCAGCTCGACGTGAAGACCCGGGTGACCCAGCCCGGCGTCGCGACCGGCCTGGCCTGGACGCCGGTCGGCGGGGACGTGTTGTTCGTCGAGGCGACCGCCTACCCCGGCGACGGCAAGCTTCAGATCACCGGCCAGCTCGGCGACGTGATGAAGGAGTCGGCTGCCGCCGCGCTCTCATACGTCAAGACGCTCGACCACGGCGTGCCCGCGAACTACTTCCGCGAGCACGACCTGCACATCCACGTCCCGGCCGGAGCGATTCCGAAGGACGGGCCGAGCGCCGGCGTGACCATGGCGACCGCGCTGGCCTCGCGGGTGACCGGCCGGTGCGTGCGGGCGGACACGGCGATGACCGGCGAGATCACTCTGACCGGCCAGGTGCTGCCGATCGGCGGGCTGAAGGAGAAGGCGCTCGCCGCCCAGCGCGTCGGCATCAACCGCCTGATCATCCCGCGGCGCAACGAGGCCGACATCGACGACATCCCGGCGCATCTGCGCAGGCGCATGAAGTTCGTCCTGGTGGATTCGGAGGACGAGGTGCTCGACGCCGCGCTCCAGAAGCGCGCGGTACGAACCGCCCGCTGAGCGGGGCGTTCCTGTTCGCGCCGGGCTTCTCTGGGTAAAGTGTCTCGACCAAGCGGATCCGAGGAGAGCAATGGCAGCAAAGAAAAAGGCCGTAAAGGCCGGCGCAGGAGCGTATACCGCCGGCAAGGCGGTCCGCTCGAACGAGTACGTACAGCGCCTGGTCGAAGACGAGGAACTGCGCGAGAACCTGCGCAACGCCTTCGTCTCCGCGAAGAAGGCGTATGGGCGCGTGAACGGCAAGAGCCCTGCGAAGGCCCTCGACGACAAGAAGGTGCAGCGGGAGCTGAAGGATGCGGCCACCTCCCTCAAGGAGGCGGCGGACTCGCTGCGCGGGCAGAAGAAGCGCAAGCGCCGCAAGGGCCGCCTGCTGGTGGTCGGTCTCGTCGGAGCGGGGCTTGCCCTCGCGCTGAGCGAGGGCCTGCGCAAGAAGGTGCTCGATGCGCTGTTTGGCGCCGAGGAGGAGTTCGAGTACACGGCGAGCACCACGCCGGAGTCGAACTCCAGCTCGACGACCAGCGAAAGCGAGCCGGTGCGGGCAAGCTAGCCGCGCACGCGGTCGCTTCTGAGAGAGGGCGCCCCAGTGGGGCGCCCTTTTTCGTGTGGCGGTAGCCTCTGCCGCACGCCGGCCCTCGGCGCTTCTGGCTGGCCAACCAGCTAAACTCGCCGGCCATGGCCGCAACTGCCGCCGCTCCCAAGCGGCTCGAGGGGGAGAAGGCTCAGCGGATCATCGAGGCCATGCGGACGAGCGTCGGCACCCGTGGCGCCGCCGGCTCGACCTTCGATCACGTGGCTCGCGAGGCAGGCGTGTCGCGCGGCCTGCTGCATTACTACTTCGGCTCCAAGGAGCAGCTGCTCGTCGAGGTCGTCCGCCATGACTGCGAGGTGCGCATCACCGGGATGGGCGAGCGCATCGCCAAGGCCACCACCGCCGACGAGATCATCGCGGCGCTCGTGCTCGGGCTCGAGGAGTTCATCGAGAGCGAGCCGGGCAGCCCGGCCGTCATCTACGAGCTGCTCTCGGCCTCACGCCACTCGGAGGACATCCGCGCCGAGCTGGCGGAGCTCTACCGCCGCTGGCGTGCCGACCTGGCCGACTCGCTGCGCACCAAGGAGCGCGAGGGGGTAGTGCGGCTCGAGGCCGACCCCGAGTCCGTGGCCTCCATGCTGTTCGCCCTCGGCGACGGCTTCGGCATCCAGGTGCTCTCGGATCCCGAATGGGATCGCGAGGCCGCCGCCTTCGATCTCGGCGTGCGCATCGCACGCCGGCTGCTCGGGGCGGACGAGTAGCCCTCGGTCCCGGACCGCGCCCCGTTCAGGCGTAAGCTGCGCCGCCGTGGAGCGCTTGCCCGAATGGGAGCGCGGCACCCCGGCGGTGCTGTGCGTGGTCGGCCCGCACCCCATCCCGATCTCCACCGCCGTGCGGGCCGCCGACGACCGCGTCCTGTTCGCGCTCGGGCGTGAGCGCGAGACGCTGCGCCGCCTGCGCGAGGACGGCACGACCGCGCTGCTCGTCATGGGCAAGGGATTGGCGTTGACGGCGCACGGAGAGGCGAGGGTCGTGGCGGAGCAGCTGGGGGTTGCGGAAACCGTGGTGGCCGTCGAGCTGCGCGTATCCCGCGTGCAGGACCACCTGGCGGACGGGCGCACCGAGATGGTGGACGGCGCCCGCTGGCGCTGGACCGACGCGACCCTCGCCGAGTCGGAGCCGAAGATCGTCGCGGAGCTCGAGCGCCTCAGCCGAGCCGGCTAGCCAGCTCGTCCGCCAGCTCGGATACCGGCACGCGCACCTGCTCGAGCGTGTCCCGGTCGCGCAGCGTGACCGTGTCGTCCTCCATCGTCTGGTGGTCCACCGTGATCCCCCAGGGGGTGCCGATCTCGTCCTGGCGGCGGTAGCGCTTGCCGATCGAGCCGCCGGCGTCGTACTCGGCGGTCATCCGCGATCGCAGCTCCTCGTAGATCGCGCGCGCCTTCTCGGGTTGCCCGTCCTTGTTCACGAGCGGCAGCACAGCCGCCTTGACCGGCGCCATCCG
Source organism: Thermoleophilaceae bacterium (assembly GCA_013813135.1). Classification (GTDB taxonomy): domain Bacteria; phylum Actinomycetota; class Thermoleophilia; order Solirubrobacterales; family Thermoleophilaceae; genus JACVRW01. The sequence goes on from JACCSF010000348.1 coordinate 9,841, forward strand.
CGGCAGCAGCCTCAGCACCGTGCGCCGCTCGCCGCCGATCTCGTCCTCGTCGTAGGCGTCGCAGAGCAGCGTCAGCACCGTGCGGCCCAGTCCGGCGGCGGGCTCGATCACGTGCGGTACGTAGCGATCGCCCGTGGCGGTGTCGACGTACTCGAGCTTCTGCCCCGAGTACTCGGCGTGCTGCCGCAGATCGAAGTCACCGCGGTTGGCGATTCCCTCGAGCTCCGACCAGCCGATCGGGAAGAGGTACTCGATGTCGCTCGTGGCCGAGCTGTAGTGCGACAGCTCATCCGCGCCGTGCGGGCGCAGGCGCAGCTTGTCGCGGTCCACGCCGAGCGTGACGTACCACTCCATGCGCTGCTCCATCCAGTGCCGGTGCCACTTGTCCGCCTCGTCGGGCGCCACGAAGAACTCCATCTCCATCTGCTCGAACTCGAGCGTGCGGAAGATGAAGTTCCCAGGGGTGATCTCGTTGCGGAACGACTTGCCGATCTGAGCGATCCCGAAGGGCGGCTTCTTGCGCGCGAAGCCAAGCGTGGTCTTGAAGTCCAGGAAGATGCCCTGGGCCGTCTCGGGGCGCAGGTAGACGGTGGAGCCTTCCTCCCTCACGGGGCCGATCGTGGTCTCGAACATGAGGTTGAAAGGGCGCGGCTCGGTGAGTTCGCCCCCGCAGACCGGGCACACGAGCTTCTCCGGGTCCTCGCCGCGCGCCTCCGCCTCCTCGCGCAGGTGGTCCTCTCGGAAGCGCCGCTTGCACTTGCCGAGGCATTGCACGAGCGGGTCGCTGAAGCCGGCCAGGTGACCCGACGCCTCCCACGTGCGAGGGTGCTGGATGATCGCGGAGTCGAGCGCCACGATGTCGTCGCGCTCCTGGATCATCGCCTTCCACCAGGCGTTGACCACGTTGTTCTTCAGCAGAACGCCGTAGTGGCCGTAGTCGTAGGTGTTCGCGATCCCGCCGTAGATCTCCGAGGCAGGGAAGATCAGCCCGCGTCGCTTGCAGAGCGCGACGATCTTGTCCATGCTCACCACGTCGGTCACGGCGGTGCAGCGTACCTACCAGGGAAAACACGCTCGTTCCGGCCTCATGGGCGGAGAACCGGCCGCTTGCGTCGGACACCTGAGGTAGCGTGGCCGCGCATGGGCACCGCCTTCCGCCCAATCGGTCACATCGCCGCCTGGATCGTCTGGCACGCCATGCGCGTGTCGCTGCTCGACGACCTGGAGCGTCCGCGGCCGCCGCGCCCAGGCTGAGCGCCGGTTGGCACTCATATACTGGGAGTGCCATGCCGATCTACGAGTATCGCTGTGACAACGGCCATACGTTCGAGGCCGTCCAGCGCATGATCGACGAACCGCTCTCCGAGTGCACGGTCTGCGAGGCGCCGGTGCAGCGGGTGTTCCATCCCGTCGCGGTGCACTTCAAGGGCTCCGGCTTCTACACCACCGACTACGGGAAGAAGAAGGCCGGCGCCTCGTCCGAAGCTGGCCCGCCGTCGGAGTCGAAGGACTCCTCGTCGGACTCCAAGTCCTCTTCCGACTCGAGGTCCTCTTCCGACTCGAAATCGTCCGACTCGAAGTCGTCCGACTCGAAGACCTCCAGCGGCTCCTCCGACTAGCTGCCGTTGAGCAGCTTGTCGACGGCCTCGGCGCGGGTGCCCGGCGACACCTGGATGTCCCCCTCGAGGTCGCAGCAGGTGCCCTCGAGCACGTCCGTCCCGCCTGAGTTGCCGGTGGCGATGTCGGCGAAGAGGCCCATCAGAGCGAGGCCCTTCATGTCCGTCCTGAGTGCCTTGGGCGCCTGCCAACTGACCCACGGCAGCCGGAAGAACGTGCCCGGCGACTTGGCCTGGGCTCCGATCGCCCGCAGGACCTCCTGCTGGCGCGCGGCGCGCGCGCGGTCGTCCTCTGAGGGCGCGCACGGGTTCTTCCTGACGCGCGCGTAGCCGAGGGCGCGCGTTCCGTTCAGGTCGAGCTCGCCCTTGCGGAAGCGCAGGCCCTTCCAGAAGTTGTCGAAGGGCGGCGAGCAGATCCGGTTCTTGTTATTGACGGTGATGCCGCCGAGCGCGTCGATGAAGTCGGGGAAGTTCTCGAAGTCGACCTCGACGAGATGGTTGATCTTCAGGCCGTTGCCGAGGAAGTTCTCGACCGTCTCGATCGTGAGCGCCGGTCCGCCTAACGCGTACGCGGCGTTGATCTTGCGGCTCCCGTGTCCGGGGATCTCGGCCTCGGTGTCGCGCGGAATCGAGAGCTTGCGGACGCCTCCGAGCCCGGCGTGGACGAGCATGATCGTGTCGGCACGCGACGGCCCGCTGGCGCTCTCGTCGATCGACTCCCCGGTGCGGGCATCTGAGCCGAGCACCAGGATGTTCGTGCCCCCGAGCATGCTTCCGCCCCCCGAAAGGGCGCGCTCGGCGTCGCTGGACACGCCGTCCTGCAGCTGGGCGCTGGCCAGGAACAGGAAGAGCGAGAGCAGCAGCCAGCCGGCCACCGCGAGTGCCACCCACTTGAGCACCCGCCCTGGGGTGATCGGCTTGCGCTCGCGATCCTGGTCCGGCTCCCTGCCCGTGACGCGGCTCAGCCGCCGACGCAGGGCATCGAGGTCCGTGCCGCGCGAGAGGGGGCGCTTGCGCGCCTTATAGACCTTGTACTCCGGAGGGCCCGGATTCTGATCGGTCACAGACCTCTGTATATCGTCCGGCCATGCCGCCCAGGCGAGTGATCGGGATCGACGCCGGAGGCACGAAGCTCCTTGGCGGCGTCGTGGACGAGGGCCTCGTGGTCCACCACAGGGTCCATCGGACCTGGCGCGGAGGGGACCGTTCGGAGACGATAGACATCATCGTCGAGTCGGTCGAGGAGGTGCGTGCGGCGGCACCCGACGTGGCGGCGGTCGGCTTCGGGATCCCCGCGCTGGTCGAGTGGGAGACGGGCGTATCGCGCTGGTCGACGCACCTGCCGCTCGCCGACGTGCGCTTCCGCGACGTCATGAGCGAGCGGCTCGGGCTGCCGGTGGTGGTGGACAACGACGCCAACGCCGCGCTGCTCGCCGAGTCGCGCTTCGGCGCCGCGCGCTTCGTCTCGAACGCCGTGCTGGTGGCGCTCGGGACGGGTATCGGCAGCGGTTTGCTGCTGGACGGGCGGATCTACCGCGGCGCGCGCGGGCTGGGGGCGGAGATCGGGCACATGGTGATCGACCTGCACGGGCCGGATTGCCAGGGCGCCTGCCCCGGGCGCGGCTGCCTCGAGGTGATGGCGTCGGGCTCCGCGATCGGGCGCGAGGGCAGGGCCGCGGCGGCGGCGCTGCCGGAGTCGGCGCTGGGGCGCCGGCTGGCGGCAGAGCAGGAGATCACCGGGGGGATCGTGACCGAGCTCGCCCACGCCGGCGATGCGGCCGCCGTCTCCGTGCTGGCGCAGATCGGACGGCGGCTCGGGTACGGGCTCGTGGGGGTCGTCAACGTCTTCAACCCGGAGCTGATCGTCATCGGCGGCGGGGCGATCGCCGCCGGCGAGCTGCTGCTCGGCCCCGCTCGCGAGGTGGTGTCCGAGCGCGCTCTGCCGCCGGCGCGCGAGATGGTGGAGATCGTGCCGGCCACGTTCGGGGACGAGTCGGGGATGCTCGGCGCGGCCCTGCTCGCGTTCGACTCGCTCGAGGGTTCGGTGTGAGCGGCCGGCTGGTGGTGTGCCCGACGCCGATCGGGAACCTCGAGGACGTGACGCTGCGCGTGCTGTCGGCGCTGCGCGACGCCGATCTGGTCGCCTGCGAGGACACGCGCCGCACGCGGGTGCTGCTGGACCGGTACGGGGTGAAGGGGCGGCTCGTGTCCTACCACGAGCACAACGAGCGGGCGCGCTCAGCGGAGCTGGTCTCGCGCATGCGCTCGGGTTCCGTCGTGGCCCTCGTCTCCGACGCCGGCATGCCGCTGGTATCCGACCCGGGCTACGTCCTGGTGCGGGCGTGCGTGGCGGCGGGGCTGCCGGTCGAGGTGCTGCCCGGGCCGTCGGCGGCGATCACGGCGCTGGTGGCCTCCGGGCTGCCGGCTTCCGAGTGGCACTTTCACGGCTTCCTGCCGCGCAAGAAGGGAGAGCTGCGGCGGCTTTTCTCCGGCTTTCGAGAGACCGTCGTGGCGTTCGAGTCGCCGCGGCGTGTACCGGCCACGCTGCAGCTGCTGGCGTTCCTCGACCCCTCGCGAGAGGTGGCGGTGTGCCGGGAGCTGACGAAGGCGCACGAGGAGGTGATCCGCGGCCGCGCGGCGGAGCTGGCGGAGCGCTACGCGCAGGCGCCGCCGAAGGGGGAGGTGGTGTTGGTGCTGGGGCCGGCGGGCGGTGGTGCGGCCTCCGCCGGCGGGGACGGGCC